>NZ_JBFRER010000088.1:0-44193 GCF_052114405.1 Streptomyces sp. M-16
GGGACGGCCGGGGCGGGGACGGCCGGGGCGGGGACGGCCGGGGCGGGGGCGGTCGGCACGGGCCCGGCCGGGGCGGGCGGCGCCGTGCCCGGGGGCTCTTCGGTCATCCCTTGGCTCCGATCTCTGCGGCCCACGGGTAGTAGAGGTAGGCGATGGAGGGCTGGACGCCGGTGATCCGCTTGCCCAGGAAGACGCTCACGGGCTGGGTGTACAGGGGCAGCCAGGGCAGTTCGCGCAGGGCGATGCGCTGGGCCTCGGCATTGGCCGCCGCGTGGCCGGCCGGGTCGTAGGTGTCGACGGCGCGGTCGACGGCCGCGTCGTAGGCGGGGTCGGACCAGCCGCCGTAGTTGCTGAACGCGCCGGTGCGCAGGGAGGCGTACATGTCCAGCGGATCGGTGATGGAGGTGTACCAGAAGGTGAGGAAGAGGTCGACGCCCTCGCGGGCGGCGGGGTCGGTGAAGAGCGCGGTGTACTTCTCGGCGGAGACGCTGTCGATCTGCGGTTCGAGTCCGATGGCCGTGGCGGCCTGGGCGACGGCCTGGGTGATGATCGTGGTCTGCGAGTCCAGGGGGCTGGTGGCGATCACGACCTTCTGGCCGGACACTCCGGCCTCGGCGGCGAGCGCCTTGGCCTTGGCCGGGTCGTACGGGTACTTCGGCAGGTCCTTCAGGAGGGCCTCGCGGGTGGCGGCGGGCGCGTCGTTCCACAGGTTGTCGGTGACGAGCGAGTCGGCGACCTCTCCGGCGCCGCCGGCTCCGGCCTTGACGATGCCCTTGCGGTCGATGGCCATGAGCAGGGCCCGGCGTACGCGGGCGTCGCCGAGGGGGCCCTTGAGGTTGCCGACGACCTCGTCGGCGACGGTGGTGTTGCGGCCGAAGTAGAGGCTTCCGGCCTGGGTGGAGCGCAGTTGGGCATACGCGTTGGGCGGGACCATCCAGCCGCCGTCGACCTCGCCGGACTGGAAGGCGTTGACCCGGGTGGTGGCGTCGGCGAGGAAGACGAACTTCACCTCGCCGGACCTGGCCTTGAGTTCGGGGTTCCAGTAGGCGTCGTTGCGCTTGAGGGTGAGGGACTGGCCGGAGGTCCAGGAACCGAAGGAGAAGGGGCCGGTGCAGTTGACGCCGGTCTGCGGGTTCCCGTAGTCCTTGCCGGCCTTGGCCAGGGTGGCGGCGGACTCCACCGTGCCGGGGGCGGCGGCGAGGTACCGGTTGAAGGTGGAGTCGGGCTGGGTGAGCGTGACGGTGACCTCCATGTCCCCGCTGCGATCGACCGACTTGACGTTCTTGAAGGGGTAGGCCCAGACGCTGGCCACGGCCGGGTCGAGGTTGCGGCGCAGTGAGGCGACGACGTCGTCGGCGGTGAGCGGGGTCCCGTCGTGGAAGTGCACTCCGGGCCGGATCCGGTAGACCCAGGTGGTGGGGGTGGGGTTGCTGAACGACTCCGCGAGGTTGGGGGAGGTCGTGAGGTCGGGGTTCCAGCGCAGCAGGCTCTCGCAGACGTTGGCGAGGATCTGGTTGGGCGGGTAGTCGAAGGACTGTGCGTAGTCGATGGAGGCGGGCTCGGCGAAGGTGGACCAGGTGAAGGAGGCCAGGTCACCGGCCGGGGCGGGGGTGCGGTCGGTGATCCGGTAGGCGGCGGCCGCGTCCTTCGCCGGGTGGGCCGTACCGCTGCACCCGCCCGTGAGGAACACGGCGGTGGCGGCGAGGCCGCCGACCGCGGCGTGCCGGAGGCGGGCGGTTCGAGAGGTGCGGGAGGTATGGGGGGTACGGCTGGTGCTCGGCGTGCGTGTCGCTCTCGATCGGGCTGATCGGGCTGATCGGGCTGATCGGGCTGATGGCATCGTCTGCCTCCGTGAGGGGTGAGCTTCCTGAGGTGCGGGGTGCTGCCCGGCGGCGGGCGGACCGGCCGGGGCGTTGCGGTGCGTCGCCGGTGGGGACCGGCGCTCAGTCCTTCGCGGCGAAGACCTGTTCGCCGTCGAGGTAGGTGCGGCGCACCCGGGTCCCGGCGATCTCGCCGGGGGGCAGCTCGAAGGGGTTGCGGTCGAGCACGACGAGGTCGGCGTACTTGCCCTCCTCGACGGTGCCGGTGACCGCGTCGAGGTGGTTCGCCCAGGCGCTGCCGGCGGTGTAGGCGGTCAGGGCCTGGGAGAGGGTCAGGGCCTGCTCCGGGAAGAAGGGCGCGACCGGCTCGCGGCGGCCGCGGGGGCCGTGGGCTCCGTCGGGGGTTCCGGCGGCCTCGTCGGGGACGGTCCGGTTGACGGCGACGTGGATGCCCCAGAGCGGGTTGGGGCTGCTCACGGACCAGTCGCTGCCGGCGACCAGGCGGGTTCCGGCGCGCCCGAGGTCTGCGAACGGGTACTGGAGGGCGGCGCGTTCGGGGCCCAGGAAGGGGATCGTCAGCTCGTCCATCTGCGGTTCGTGGGCGGCCCACAGCGCCTGGATGTTGGCGGCCGCCCCCACCCGGGCGAAGCGGGCGATGTCGTCGGGGTGGACGACCTGGAGGTGGGCGAGGTGGTGGCGGTTGTCGTTGGCGCCGTTGGCCGCGCGGGCCGCTTCCAGGGCGTCGAGGACCTCCCGGACCGCGCGGTCCCCGAGCGCGTGGAAGTGGAGCTGGAAGCCCGAGCGGTCGAGGAGCCGTACGGCTTCGGTGAGGAGATCGGGATCGATGAAGCTGAGGCCGGAGTTCCCGGTGGCGCAGCCGCAGCCGTCGAGGTAGGGCTCCAGCATGCCGGCCGTGAAGTTCTCGGCGATGCCGTCCTGCATGATCTTGACGCTGGTGGCGTTGAAGCGGCCCACCCGTCCGGTGCGGCGGCGCTCCTCGATCCCGGGTATCTGTTCCAGCCCGCGCTCGCGGTCCCACCACAGGGCGCCGACCACCCGGGCCCGCAGCGACCCCTCGCGGGCGGCGTGCAGGTAGACGTCGTAGTTGTCGGGGTGGCCGGGGAAGGCGCCGATCATGGCGTCCTGCCAGCCGGTCACGCCGAGGGAGAAGAGGTGCTCCTGGGCGGCGAGGAGGCCGGCGTGGGCCTCGTCGGCGGTGGCGATCGGCACGTGGCGGGCGACCAGCTCCACGGCCCCCTCCTGGAGGGTGCCGGCCGGGAAGCCGTCCGGTTCCCGCTCGATCCGGCCGTCCACCGGGTCGGGGGTGGCGGCGTCGACGCCGGCGAGGCGCAGGGCGGGGGTGTTGACCCAGGCGCCGTGTCCGTCGCGGTTGCCGAGCAGGACGGGGCGGTCGGGGACCACGGCGTCGAGCATGGCCCGGGTGGGGGTGCCGCCGGGGAAGACGTCCATCGACCAGCCGCCGCCGCGGATCCACGGCGCTTCGGGGTGCGCTGCGGCGTACGCGGCCACCACGGCCAGGTAGCCGTCGGCCGAGTGCTCCCCGCTCAGGTCGCAGCCGAGCATCTGGAGGCCGGCCACGACCGGGTGGACGTGGGCGTCCTGGAATCCGGGGACGAGCAGCCCGCCCGCGAGGTCCACCACCTCGGTGCCCGCGTCCGCCAGGGAGCGCACGGCGCTCTCGTCGGCGACGGCGAGGATCCGGCCCGCGCCGACGGCCACGGCCGCGTCGACCGGTGTCGCGCGGGTCCCGGTGAACACCTGTCCTCCCACGAAGACGGTGTCCGCCCGCTGCCTGCTGCGCTGCCTGTTCCGGTCCATCGACGCTTCCTCCGGCTCGGCGGGCCGGGCCCGCACGGCGTGTTCGTTGAGGAGGAGTGAACGGGAGCGCAACAGTGTTGTCAACGGTGTTGCGCTGCCTCTGTTCCGCATCGTTACACTGACCGCACCATGCCGAAGTCATCCGAGACACCCACCCGGTCCAAGCGCGCCGGCAGCCAGCTCACGCCCGACGCCATCATCGAAGCGAGCCTGCGCATCGCGGCGCGCGGCAGCGCGGACGCCTTCACCGTGCGCCGTCTCGGCGAGGAGCTCGGTGCCGACCCGACGGCGGTGTACCGGCACTTCCGCGACAAGGACGACCTGCTGCTGTCCGTGGCGGACCGCACCCTGGGCGAGGTCCTCGACAGCATCCCCGGAGGCCTCGACTGGAAGGACCGGCTGCGGGCCCTGGCCGCCGGCTCCCTGGAGGTCGCCCTCAGGTACCCGGTGGTCGGCTCGACCATGGCCAGCCGGACCACCCGCAGACCCAACGAGTTCCGGGTGGTGGAACTGATCCTCGGCGCCGTCACGGAGGCCGGGCTCGAAGGCCGCGAGGCGGCCGTGCACTACCGGATGGTCGGCGACTCCCTGCTGGCCTACGTCGGCCAGCGCGCCGCCTACATGCTCTTCGACCCGGACGTCCGCGCGGCCGACGAGTCGTCCTGGAGCCGCGAGTACCGGCTGGTGGATCCCGAGGGCTTCCCGCACATCACCGGGCTGAGCACCGAGCTCGCCGAGGTGACGGAGGAGCAGATCTTCGAGGTCAGGGTCGAGGCGCTGATCACGGCGATCGAGACGCGGGTACGGACCCTGCGCGGAGGCTGAGCCCCCGCCGCCCCGGTCCGGCCGGGGCGGCGGGGGCCGACTCCTACGGGAGCCCGTGGCCGCCGGGGTCGCGCAGGACGAGGGGTCCGGGCACCGCAGCGGCGGGGAAGGTCAGCGCCTCCTCGTTCCGACGGGCGAGTTCCTCGTGCGGCGTCAGCCGGAAGTAGTCGTCGCGGACCCGGCGGTGTTCGGGGGTGTCGGCCTGTTCGAGGTCGCTCATCGCCCGGGAGGCGGCGACCATGGCCCGGGTCCGCTCACGGCGGCGGTCCTCGTACGTCCGCAGGGCGAGCGGCAGGTCCTCGCGGGCCTGCGGACCGGCCAGGGTGTGGGCCAGGACCACGGCGTCCTCGATCGCCATGGCCGAGCCCTGGCCGAGGGTGGTCAGCATGGGGTGGGCCGCGTCACCGAGGAGGGTGACGGGGCCCTCTCCCCACCGTTCCAGGAACGGACGGTCGTGGGAGGGCGTGGCGAGGATGTCCCCGGGCGGCGTGGCCTCGATCACCGACCGCACCTCGTCGGCCCACCCCTCGAACGCCCGGACGACGTCCTCCTTGGTGCCGTCCCAGGCGCGCGAGCGGTCTTCGGGCATGTTCCGGGTGCCCCACCAGTAGTAGCGCCCGTGGCCGATGTCGATGAGGCCGAAGCGCTGTCCGCTGCCCCAGTAGTGGCGCACGGCGCCCGGGGCGAGCGCGGGGTGGCGGAAGGGGACGATGCCGAGCCAGCAGACGTAGCCGCTGTCCCGGGAGGTCTCCGGTCCGACGAGCCGGCCGCGCACGGCCGAGTGGAACCCGTCGGCACCGATGAGGAGGTCTCCGCGCGCCGAACTCCCGTCGCCGAAGCGGACGACGACGCCCGAGTCGTCGGTCTCGAAGCCGGTCGCGGTGGCGCCCAGGTGGACGGGGCAGTCCCCGGCCGCCTCCAGCAGGGCCTTCTGGAGGTCCGAGCGGCTCAGGCAGACGCTGGGCGCGCCGACCTTCTCGCAGACCTCCTTGAAGGGCAGGTCCCTGATGAGACGGCCGCCGTGGTCCGTGACGGTGAACGACTCGACGACCCGGCCGCGGTCCTCCAGGCCCAGGTCGATGCCCAGCGTGGCGAGGGCGCTGATGGCGTTGCTCATGACCGACAGGCCGGAACCGGCGGCGCGCAGTTCGGTGGCCCGTTCGTACACCTCCACGTCGATCCCGACCCGGCGGAGGGCGACCGCGCAGGCCAGCCCGCCGATACCGGCTCCGATGACGATGGCCTTCAGGGGGCGATCCGTCGACATGTCGTCAGTTCTCCTCGTCGGATCCGGCGGTTTCGGCGGTTTCGGCGTCTTCGGACCCGATCAGGTCCGCGACCGTCCTGGCCATGTGTTCCACGTACGGTTCCTCCATGATCGTGAGGTGGTCGCCGGGCACGGCGATGACCCGGAGCGGGCCGCCCGTGATGTCCCGCCAGCCGTTGGACTCGTCCTCGTGGCGGCTTCCGGCCGCGCCGTGCATCGCGGCGAGGACGTCCGGCAGGGGCTCCATCGCGCGGATCAGGGTGAGCCCCCGGTACCCGCCCTCGGGGCGGTACTCCAGCGCCGCCTGCCAGTTCGCCCGGTAGACGCCGAAGAGCCGGCGGATGACGGCTCCCGAACTGCCGGCCGGCAGGACGCCCTCGTCGGCCGCGAGGCGGGCGATGAAGTCGAACTTCTCGTCCAGGCCTTCCAGTTCGTCGGGTATGACCTCCATCGGCGAGTCCCCGCCGCGCCCCAGCCAGAGCAGCTCCCAGAAGAACCACCCCAGCAGCGCGTCGTCGTCGTGCCGGTGGCGCTCCCGCCGGCTCAGCGCGGTGGTGTCCAGGAGCACGAGGTGGGCCACCTCCTCGCCCGCGTCCCGCAGGCGGCGGGCGATCTCGAAGGCGACGAAGCCGCCGTAGGACCATCCGCCGACGCTGTACGGACCGTGCGGCTGCACCGTCCGCAGTGCGGCGATGTAGCTGTCCGCGAGCTCCTCGACGGTGCCGAGCGGTGTGGTGCCGGGGTCCGAGCCGCACGCCTGGAGCGCGTAGAGCGGCTGGTCCTCGGGAAGGTGCCGGGCGAAGGGCACGTAGCACAGCACGTTGCCGCCCATGGGGTGGACCATGAACAGCGGCGGGCGGGTGCCCTGCGGGCGGATGGGGACCAGGGGGTCGAAGGCGGGGGCGGCGCCGCCCTCGCGCAGCCGTGCCGCGAGCCTGGCCGCGGTGGGAGCGGCGATGAACTGTGACAGCGGGATGGCGACGCCGTAGCGCTGTTCGATCCGGACCGTCAGCCGCATCGCGGTGAGCGAGGTGCCGCCCAGGTCGAAGAGGCTGTCGTGGACGCCGACGGCGGGCAGGTTCAGCAGCTCGGCCAGCATCTCGCACAGGGCGCGTTCGTGGGCGTCGCGGGGTCCGGTGGTCCCGGCTTCGGCGGCGGTGGCGAGCGGCATCCGGCGCAGGGCGGCGTCGTCCCGCTTCCCGCTGGGGGTCAGCGGCAGGTGGGTCACCCACTGCAGGCGGGACGGGACGAGGTGTTCGGGCAGCTCGGTGCGCAGGCTCTCCCGGATGGCCGTCAGATCGTCGGTGGTGCCCTCGCCCACGAGGAAGGCCGCAAGGAGGCTTTCGCCGTTCTCCTGCCGGGCCACCACGGCGGCGTCGCGCAGGCACGGGTACTGCCCGGTGAGGGCGGTGACGGCCAGTTCCACCTCGGCGGGTTCGACGCGGTAGCCGCGCACCTTGACCTGGGCGTCGGCCCGGCCGGTGTACACGAGCGTCCCGTCGGGCAGCACCATCCCCAGGTCCCCGGTGTCGTACAGCATCCGGTCCTCGCCCGCGAAGGGATGCCGGACGAAGCGCTCCTTGGTGAGGTCCGGGCGGCCCTCGTAGCCGTCGGCCAGGCAGGTGCCGCCGAGGTGGACGGTGCCGCGCACCCCGGCGGGGACCGGGCGCATGCGGGCGTCCAGCACATGTGCCTCGGCGCCGTCGACGGGGCGTCCGATCGGGGGCAGCGTGGGGAAGGCGGCGGGGTCCCCGGTCATGGTGAAGGCGGTGGCGACGTGGGTCTCCGTCGGCCCGTACTGGTTCTCCAGCACGACGCCGGGCAGGGCGGCGCACAGGGCGCGGATCTCCCGGGTGACGCGCAGCTGCTCGCCCGAGGACACCAGCACCCGCAGCGCGCGAGGGGTGATGCCCAGCGTCTGCGCGGTCTCCGCCAGCTGCTGGAGCGCCACGTAGGGCAGGAAGACGCGCTCGATGCCCGCGCGGTCGATCAGCCGCAGCAGCTCCGGCATGTCGCGCCGCTCGGCGTCGCCGATCAGGTGCAGCGTGCCGCCGGAGCAGAGCGTGGAGAAGACCTCCTGGAAGGAGACGTCGAAGCTCATCGGCGCGTACTGGAGGGTGGCACCGCCCGCGGCGCCGCTCGGCGCCCGGGTCTGCCAGGCGACCAGGCCCGCCAGGGAACGGTGCGGCATGGCCACGCCCTTGGGCCGGCCCGTGGAGCCGGAGGTGAACAGGACGTAGGCGGTGGTGTCGGCGGGGATCGCGGCGGGGGGCTCCGCCACGGGCCCGGCGGACGGCTCGGTCACCGACTCGGCGGGCAGCAGCAGCGACGGGTCACGGACGAGGCCGGCGTGGGCGGTGTGGGCGATGACCCGGAAGGGCTTGGCCTGTTCCTGCATCTCGGCCAGCCGCTTCGCGGGGTAGCCGACGTCCAGCGGCACCACCGCGCAGCCGGCCCGCAGCACGCCCAGGAGCACGGCGACGGTCCGTGGCGAGCGGTCCATGGCGATCCCGATCCGGGCCCCGAGCGGGGCGCCGAGTCCGCACAGCCGGCGGGCCACCCTAGCGGCCGTCGCGTCCAGCCGTGCGTAGTCCCACCGCTCCTCCCCCATCACCAGGGCGGTCGCCTGCGGAGTGCGGGCGGCCTGCCGTGCGAAGCGTTCGACGACGGTGGGGTGGTGCGCGGCACGGGCCAGGGCCGGGCGGCCCGCGAGGAAGGCGAAGTCGGGTTCGGCGTGGGGGTCCTCCACCATGCTCCGCAGGATCCTGCGGTACCCGTCGGCGAAGAGGGCGGCCTGGTCGGCGGAGAATCCGGTGCCGTCGTGGTCGATCCGCATCCACACGCGTCCGCCGTCGGGCTCGGTCACCACGTTCACCAGGAGGCCGAAGTCGGTCTCCTCCCAGGTGCGGACGTCGCGCAGGCGCACGTCCGGCAGGCCGAGGACCTGGGACAGTTGGTGGAAGTGCACGTAGTTGAAGGCGGTGTCCAGGACGGGGCCGCCGTGGTCCTCCCGGATGGCGCTGAGCGGGTAGCGGCGGTGGGGGTGGCCGTCCTGTTCCTGCCGGAAGGCCTCGCGCGCCACGTCCAGCCACCGGTCCCGGGTGACGTCCAGGCGCAGGGGCACCGTGTTCAGGAAGAGCCCGGCCGTACGTTCGGCGCCGGCGAGCTCGGGCCGTCCGTGGGTGATCAGCCCGGTGGTCACGTCACCGGTGCCGGCGAACATGGCCAGGGTCAGGCAGTGCGCCGCGAAGAACACGGACTTGACCGGCAGGTGCTGCGCGGCGGCGAACTCGCGTACCTGTGAGAGGAGTTCGGGATCGAGGTCGGCGCGGTGCGCCGACGGCTCCCCGTCGGTGCCGGGCAGGTGCGTACGGAACGCCTCGATCTGCAGGGGTTCGGCGCCGGCCAGCTTCTGCCTCCAGTACCGCCGTGACTCCTCGGCCTCCAGGGCCGCGCGCTCCTCCCGCGCGTAGGCCGCCGCCGAGGGGGCCGGGGGGTCGTCCACGGCGCCGATGGCCAGGCCCAGGCCGTGGGCGTAGTCCTGGAGCAGTTCCTGGAGGAGGGTGGCCACGCTGCCGCCGTCGAGCAACGCGTGGTGGAAGCTGAGGACCAGGTCGACGGCTTCGGGCCGGACGTGCGCGCGGAAGAGGTACAGCGGCGCCCGGTCGAAGACGTAGGGGTGCAGGCGCCGGGCCTCGATGTGTGCGTGGACCTCGGCTTCGGCCGCCGCATCGTCGAGCGGGCGCAGGTCGAGGACGTCGAGGCCGCCGGGGGCCTGCGGGCGGACGATCTGCAACGGCTCGGAGAAGCCGGCGAGGTCGAAGGCGGAGCGCAGCACCGGGTGGCGTGCCACCAGCCTGCCGAAGGCCCGGCGGAACGTTTCTTCATTCCAGGGCAGTTCGAGGGTGTAGCGGAAGACGTCCTTGTACGTGGCGGAGGTCTCGCGCCTGCGGCTGTGGTAGAGCAGGCCGAGCTGGAGCCGGGTGACCGGCCAGGCGTCCTCGGTGCCTTCCAGCCGGGCCCGGTCCACACGGGACACGAGGGCGAACGGTGCGGGGGCGCCGCTGCCCTCCGGCGCGGTCACCTCCTCGGCCCGTGCGGCCAGCCCCGCCACCGTCGGGTTCCGGATGAGGTCGGTGAGGGAGAAGCGCAGGCCCCGGGCCTCGGCCCGGGCACGCACGCTGAGCATGAGGATGGAGTCCCCGCCGAGCGCGAAGTAGTCGTCGTGGACGCCGACGTGCTCCCAGCCCAGCACCTCGGCCCAGATCTCGGCGAGGACGGCCTCGGCGCGGCTCCGCGGCGGTCGGCCGCCGTCCGGGTCCGCGGCGTTGCGGGGCTCGGGCAGCGCACCGCGGTCGGCCTTCCCGTTGGGGGTCAGCGGAACGGCGTCGATCCGCAGGAAGTGGGCCGGGACCATGAACGCCGGCAGGGTCCGCGCGAGCCCCTCGCGCAGCCGTGCGTCGTCCAGGTCGGCGTCGGCGACGTAGTAGCCGACGAGGTGGGTGCCGCGGTCGTCGGTGCTGCGGTCCACGACGATGGCGTCACGGACGCCGGGGAGCGAGCGCAGGGCGTCGGCGACCTCGCCCGGCTCCACGCGGTTGCCCCGGATCTTGACCTGGCCGTCGATCCGCCCCAGGTACTCCAGGGTCCCGTCCGCCAGCCATCGTGCGAGGTCGCCGGTGCGGTAGAGGCGTCCGCCGGGCGTGAACGGGTCGTCGGTGAACTTCTCGGCGGTCAGTTCCGGCCGGTCCAGGTAGCCCCGGGCGACACCCACGCCGCCGATGCACAGCTCTCCGGCGACGCCGGCCGGCTGGGGCAGGCCGGCGGGGTCCAGCACGTACAGCCGGGTGTTGTCGATCGGCCGTCCGATCGGGACCCGGGTCACCTTCTCGTCGGGGTCCCCCGGGCAGTCGTGGTACGAGACGTCGACCGTGGCCTCGGTCGGCCCGTACAGGTTGACCAGCCGTACGGGACGCTCCGCACCGGAGGCGCCGAAGACGCGGTTGAACCGCTCGACGCCCGCCGGCGGCAGGGCCTCGCCGCTGCAGAAGACGTACCGCAGGCAGTCCAGGCCCGCGCGGCCCTCCGGCAGGCTCTCCAGCAGGTCGAGGAAGGGGCCGAGCATCGAGGGCACGAAGTGCAGGGCGCTGACCCCCCGCTCCCGCACGGCCCGCAGGATCTCCTGCGGATCCTGCTGGCCGCCGGGCGGCAGCAGGGCCACCGCGGCGCCCTCGACGGCCCACCAGAACAGCTCCCACACCGATACGTCGAAGGAGACCGGCGTCTTCTGCAGCAGGACGTCGCCGTCGCCGAGCGGGTGGCGGCGCTGCATCCAGGCGAGGCGGTTGACGACGCTGTGGTGCTCCACCATCACCCCCTTGGGGCGACCGGTCGAACCGGAGGTGTAGATGACGTACGCCAGATCGCGGGAGCCGGAGACCGGCGCGAGCGGGGCGCCGCTGCCCTGCGACAGCTCCTCGACGTGCCGCGCCTTCGCCCCGTCGGGCAGGCCCGCGGCGGGGCCGGAGCCGTCCACGATCACCACCTTGGCGCGGCTGTCCTCCAGCAGGAACCGCACGCGCTCGGCGGGGTAGCCGGGATCCACCGGTACGTAGGCGCCACCGGACTTCAGGACGCCGAGCAGCGCCGCCATCAGCTGCGGACCGCGCTCCAGCATCACCGCGACGCGGTCGTCCGCGCCCACGCCGTCCTCGCGCAGGGACCGGGCGATCCGGTTGGCCCGCTCGTCGAGTTCGGCGTAGGTCAGCGTCTCGCCCGCCGCCCCGATGACGGCGGTCTGCCGGGGGCGGCGGGCGGCCTGTGCTTCGAACAGTCCGTGCAGCGTGGCCCCGTCGGCGTACGGTACCCGCGGACCGTGGCTGCGTACCTCCGTGAGGTCCGCGTGTTCGGCGGGCGTCAGCATCGGGACGGTCGACGCCGGCGCGTCCAGCATGGTCACGCCGTGTTCGAGCATGGTCCGCAGGTGGCCGACGACGGACGCGATGGGCAGGTCCTCGTCGAAGACGTCGCGGGCGTAGTCCAGGTCGACGCGCATGTCGGCGGTGCCGTCGAAGGCGGACACGATGACGCCCAGGGCGTCCTGGTCGTGCGAGGGGGCCATCATGGCCGTCTGCCGCTCGACGCCGGTGACCGACTCCGGCGGCGGCCAGTGCAGGTAGGAGAGCGTCACGTCGAAGAGCCGGCGCGGGCCGTTGGCGGAGGGGGGCAGTTCGCGCAGGACGTCGCCCAGCGAGAGCCGTTCGTGGCGCCGCAGCGCGCGGGTCGCGGCCTGGGTCTCGGCGACCAGTTCCCGTACCGTCCGTCCGCCGGGAGCCGGGACCCGCAGCGGCAGGGTGTTGGCGAACTGGCCGAGGACGTCCTTGTGGTGGGCCTCCGGCCGGTTCAGGAAGGGGATCCCCAGGACCGCTTCCTCGCTGCGGTGCAGCCGGGTCAGCCAGGTCCCGAACACGGCGGTGATGTAGGCGAAAGGCGAGAAGCCCGCGGCGCGGACCCGGTCGACGAGGCTCGCCTCAACGACGAACGAATGGCGCCCGCGCGCGTGCTCGTCGGCGGTGCGCGTGAAGAGCGCGGGCGTCACGCCGGCCAGGGCCTCCCGGTGGAAGGCCCGGTCCCGGTCGCCCTGGGGACCGGCGCGGTAGGCGGCCTCCTCCTCGACGAACTCGAGGTAGGAGGAGGTCCCGTCGGGGCGGGCGGCCGCACCGGGGGTTGCGGTGTCCCGCTCGTACTCCTCGAAGATCTCGTGGCTGAGCCGGTGGACGGTCCAGCCGTCGGCGAGGATGTGGTGCACCTTGACGTGCAGGTGCGTGAGGTCCGGGCCCTCCAGGAGCAGTGTGGCCTCGACCAGGGCGCCGCCGTCCGTGAGGGGCAGTGCCGTATCCATCGAGCGCCGCGTCCACTCGGCGCACGCCACGTCCGGTTCGGGCTCCCGGGTGAGGTCCACCGTGGTGACGCGGATGTCCTCGCCCGCCTCCCACTGGAAGGGCCTCCCCCCGTTCTCGCCGAACCGCAGCCGGAAGGTCCCGTGACGCCGTAACACGTTCTCGGCGCTCCGGGTGAGCGCGTCGTGGTCGACGCGGCCCCTCAGCCTCTCGTGGAGGACACCGTTGAACTGTGGTGATCCGGGAGCCTGGGAGGCGGCGGCCCAGACGTCCCGTTGATATGCCGTCAGCGGGTGTCGTTCGATCTCGTTCACCGCATGAGTACCTGTCTGCCACTGAAGGCCGCTCCGGTCRCAGCCTTCGCCGTGATCGACATGATGCCGAGCCGCAAGTGGAGATTCGGGACACAGGTGCGAATTGCCGGAATTCGCCTGAACGGCCTTAAGGCGGCCGTAAGCACACCGGGTGGTGGGGGGCCGCCCGCGACGCCGTTGTCGGTGCTGCTGCTGACGAGTACGGTCACCACCGAGGTGCCGACCCGCGCGGCCACCAGCGTGGTGCCGCCCTGCCAGGCGGAGCTCGTCTCGGTGATGACCCAGGCGCCGTCGCCGACGCCCGCCAGGGGCTTCTCCGCGACCGTCACCTTGGCGTGGGTGGCGCCGTCGGTGTAGCTCGGGCAGGCCATGGAGATCTTGCCCAGCGCGTCGAGCACGGTCGTGGCGGTCGCGTCCCGGTAGACGTCGATCTCCTGGGCGAACTCCTCGGAGGAGTCCTTGTTCACGTAACCGTCCTGCGCGAACGAGACGCCGGTGATCCCGGTGATCTCCGTCCACGAGGTCCCGCCGAGCTTGGTGCRGTCGGGGGTGGGCACGTCCGCGGTGGCCGGCAGCTGGTAGGTGTCGCCGGTGTCGCGCGCGAGTTCCGGGTCGGCGGTGAAGCCGGAGGCGAAGAAGGACGCCGGCGCGAGCAGCGCCTTGAGCTGCCTGCCGGTCGGCAGGCCCTTGTTGGGGCCGCCGGCCGGAGCGGCGGCCGACGGCGCCGCGGCGGCCGACTTCGAGCCCGCGGCCTTCGGGGCGGCCTTCGGGGCGRCCTTCGCGGCGGTGAAGGAGCAGGCGGTCAGCGCCAGCGGAAGTGCCGCGACGGTGAGAAGCCTGGCGGCGGAGGATATCTGACGCACGATGTGACTCGACCTCGATGTTCGCATGCATGACGCACCGGGTCATCCGGTGCCTCACGGTTCGGCTGAGCCGGGATCACCCGGAGGAGCTCAGCAAAGGGACTCGCGCATCCCATCGGGTCGCCCACCGGCAGGGCAAGGGCCCGGCAAATGCTTTGCCAGAGGATAGGAAATGTTTACCGGAATACGCCCGTCCGCACCTGCCTCCTGCTACAAGGCCTCCGCGAGACGGAAAGCGGGGTCACGCGCCGGCTTCGGGGATTTCTTCCAGATGGGCGGCGGCTTCGCCGTGGCGGGGGTGGTTGAGTTCCCTCAGGGTGTGCTGAGCCCTGGTCAGGGCGGTGCGGGCTTCCTCGTCGCGGCCCAGTCGGTGCAGGGCGATGCCCAGGTCGAGGCGGGCCGGTTCGCTCCAGGCCGGCATGTCCGCGGCCTCGAAGGCGGCGAGCGCCCGGCGCAAGTGGGCTTCCGCCTCGGACCAGCGGGCGAGTGCGGCCAGGTCGCCGCCGAGGTAGTGGAGGGTGGCGGCGTGGTAGACGGCGATCAGGTCGGGTGACTGGCCCGGGATACCCGCCCGGCAGATGGCCTCGCTGCTGCGGTGGATGGCGAGGGCCTGCCCGGCGTGGCCGGTCTCGCGCAGCACGACCCCGAGGCCGTTGAGGGTGGTCAGTTCGGCGACACGGCCCTGGGGGGTGGTGTTGTCGCGGTGGCAGGCGGCGGAGTCGCGCAGCCAGGCGATGGCCTCGCCGGTGCGGCCGAGGCGTTTGAGCGCGCCCGCCCCGTACGCCAGGGCCCACCCCATCTGGAGCCGGTCGCCGCCCTCCCGGGCCGCGGTGAAGGCGGCGTCGGCGGTCTCCACGGCGGCGTGGTGGTCGTAGGTGCACATGTTGTAGGCCCAGGCCAGATAGTTGAGGTGAACGGCCTCCTCCGCCCGGCTGCCCAGGGCGCGGGCGGAGGCGACGGCGAGTCGGAACACCTCCACCCACTGTTCCCAGTGCTGGGTGCGGTCGGAGAACCAGTGCATGGCCTCGGCGGTGTCGATGACCTCACGGTGCCATCCGGTGGCCCGGGCGTGGTGGAGCGCCCACAGCCACTGGGCGCGTTCGGCTTCCAGCCAGGCACGGGCCGGTTCGCGGCCGGTGGGGGCGGTCGCCGGGTCCGGGTCGCCCTCGGGGCTCCGGCCGTGGTCCGCGTCGAAGTGGAGCGCCGCCGCCGTGGCCCGATTCAGCATCCAGCGGGCGGTGCGGTCACGGGCGGCCGCGAGGGCGGTGGGGTCGTCGGCGGCGGCGAGTTGCTCGGTGGCGAACAGTTTCAGCAGGTCGTGGAAGCGGTAGCGCTCGGTTTCCGGGTGCGGCTGGAGGAGTCCGTGGTCGGCGAGGTCCTCGACGTACAGCCGGGCCCGGCGCAGGGTGGTGCCCGCCAGTACGGCCGCGGTCTCCGGGCTGAAGTCGGGGCCGGCCGCAAGGGCTGCGCGCCGCAGCAGGGTCCGGGCGGTCGGCGTGAGACGGCGGTAGGACAGCGCGAACGCGGCCCGCATTTCCAGGCTGCCCGCCCTCAGGGAGTCCAGGCGGCTCTCCTCCCTGGCGAGTTGGGTGACCAGCTTGCCCAACCGCTCCTGCGGCCGGATCGCCAGGCGCTGTCCGGCGATCCGGACGGCCAGCGGCAGGTGGCCGCACAGGTCGGCGAGGTCGCGGGCGGCCTGGGCTTCCCGGGCGACGCGCTGTGCGCCGATGATGCGGGTGATCAGTTCGACGGACTCCTCGCGGTGCAGCAGCGTGAGGTCGACGCGGTGCGCGCACTCCAGGCCGGCCAGGGCGTGGCGGCTGGTGACGATGGTCAGCGAGTGGCCCCGGCCCGGGAGCAGCGGGCGGAGCTGGTCCTCGTCGGCGGCGTTGTCCAGCAGCAGGAGCAGTCGGCGTACGGCGGTGATCGAGCGGAGCAGACCCGTACGGTCCTGGGTGTCGTGGGGGACGGCCCGCTCGGTGACGCCGAGGGCGCGCAGCAGGCGGGCCAGGACTTCGCGCGGGTCGGCGGGCCGCTCGTCCATGCCGCGCAGATCGACGGCGAACTGGCCGTCGGGGTAGTGCGGGGCGAGGGAGTGCGCGGCGTGTACGGCGAAGGCGGTCTTGCCCAGGCCCGGCTGTCCGGCGACGACGGCGACGGGTGCCGGGGCTCCGCCGGGGTGTTCGGCCAGGGCGCGCAGGCGGGCCAGGTCCTGGGTACGGGCGGTGAAGTCACTGAGGTCGCGCGGCAGCGGCATCGTGCCCGAGGGTACGGCGGCCGGGTGTGAGCGGGGACGGCCGCAGGCGGCGACCCGTTCCAGGTCTTCGAGGTCCACGGTGTCCAGGGCGAGTGCGCGGGCCAGCGCCTGCACGGTACGGCGCTGCGGTCCACGCGTACGGCCGCGTTCCAGGTCGACGAGGGTGCGCACGCTCACTCCCGCGGCATGGGCGAGCCGTTCCTGGGTATGGCCTGCCCGGACGCGCAGGCCGCGCAGCAGCTCCCCGAACCCGCCGGGCGCGGACCCGCCGCTCATGACCGACCGGCTGCTGGTGAACGCCCGGTGACAGGGGCTCGGCGGGGCTGCCGCACGTGGAACGCTCCTCGTGGTGCTGCGCGCTCCCCCGGGTGCGGCGCGAGCTGTACGGCAGAAGTATGCCGGACGCACTCCTGCGGGCTGAACCGCCTGGTCCGGGCCGCCGGGCGCGTGCTCGACTGGGTCCGGCCGCACTGCCGGGGCACGACGCGCCACGGCACGGGACGGCAGGCCCACGGCCGGCCTCCGGGGCCGCAGTGCCGGCCCCCGCACACCCCTCTCGCGTGCGGTGCGCCCACCTCGTCGACATCACCTCATCGCCATCGCCATCGCCATCGCCATCGCCACGGTGCCGGCCCGCGGAAGGACACACCATGACATCGACCCCCCTGTCCCTGACGAGCCCGGATCGTCCGGCAGCCCGCTACACCGTGGAGGAGCTCTCCAGGATCGTCGGCATGTCCCCGAGGAACGTCCGGGCGCACCAATCACGCAAGTTGCTCCAGCCGCCGGTCCGCAGGGGACGGATCGGCTACTACGACGACACGCACGTGCGCCGGCTGGAGCACATCGTCTCGCTCCAGCGGCAGGGCTTCAACCTGGTGTCGATCGCCGCCCTCCTCGGCGCGGAGGGCCGCGACGACGACCGGGAGAAGCTCACCACCGCCCTGCAGCGGGCGATACGGGAGAGGCCCGGCGTCTTCCACTCCCTGAACCGGCACGGCGTGGTCGGCTGGGACGAGGACGGCGCCGTGCGCATCGCCCGGCCGGGCGTCCTGCGCGCCGCCCTCGACCTCGTCCGGGCGGGGATCCCCGCGGCGGTCACCCTGCACTGCCTGGCACGGTTGCTGGACCGGGTCGACGGCGCCGCCGAGGAGCTGATCAAGGTCGTCGGCGCGGACATCCTCTCGCTCAACCTTCCCTGCCACGCGCGGGACTCCGCCGCCGGACCGGACGACCACAGCACCGGCGCCTTCGCCCAGGGGCTGGTGGAGCTCCTGGCGAGCGCCTTCCGCGCGGCCGCCGAGAACCACGGCCGGGAACTGGCCGCGGACCTGCTGGCCGGCAGTTTCGGGGCCGCGCCCTGGGTCGAGGAATCCGTCGTCGTCGAGAACGGCTGAGCGACCCGGCGCCCCCGGCGGGCCGATGACACCGTTCCGTGCCGCGGTCGATCCGCTGCCCGGCACGGGATCGATCCGTTCGCCGAGGACCGGCCCCGTCCGCCCTACGGTCGGTGTCAGCCGGGCTCGCCGCACGCACTGCGGGACGGCGGCCCCGACCGCCGCGAGCCCCCGCCCCCCTACGGATCCGCCCCCGTCCGACCGTCGCACGACCGTCCCCGTACCAGGATCGTGAAATCCCATGAAACGCACGTCCCCGTTTCCGGGCGCCGCCAAGGTCGAGAGCTATCGGCTGCGCGTCGACGCACGGTTGGTCCACGAGCCGGGCGGGTCCCTGGTCCTGGAGCAGTCCCGCTACCGACTGCGCCTTCCCGACCCGGAGCCCGGCCGGCGCGCGCTACTCCTCCACATGGCCGAGGGGTGGCTGAGCGACCTTCAGATAGCCCGGCTCGTCACCGGCCTGGAGGGCGAAGCGCGCATCCTGCCGGCCCAACTCCTGGTCCGCCGCCTGCTGTTGCACTGCTGGCTGGACCGGAGGATCGCCGCCGGGGCCCGGGTGCTGCTGGACGTGGTGCCCCGTGGGCTCGGGGCGCAGAGCGGTCCCGTCCGGCGTCTGCACGGTGCCGGGGTGGTCTACCGGCTGTCCCGCTTCGCGGTGCTCCGCACCGATCGGGGGCGGATGCTGGCCCATTCCCCGCTGAGCACCGTCGCCATCGCCTGCGCGCACACCCAGCTGGGCGCCGTCCTGGCGGGCGCGGCGGCGGACGGGGTCAGCCGGCCCGACGTGGCCAAGGCCCTGGAGGTGGACGAACCCACCGCCGGGTACGTACTGGACGAGCTGCTCTCCGCCCAGGTCCTGGTGACCTCCGAGGAAGCCGAGGCCGAGACCGGTACCGCGCCGATGGGTCTGTGGTCGCCGGAGGAACTGTGGCTCCACGACCGGACGCGGCCGCAGCGCCACGCGGCGCCGATCGGCGCCACCCACCGCTTCCGCGGAGTCCCGGAGCCGGAGCCGGAGCCCGCACCGGCCGACGGTCCCGCCGCGCGTCGCACCATCGTCCTCCCCTCGCCCGCCGCGCCCCCCGCGGGGGCGGCGCCGGACTCGCTGGCCGCGGTGATGTCCCGTCGCCGCAGTGTCCGCCGCCAGGACGACACCCGGCCGATCACCGCGGCCCAGCTGGCCGAGTTCCTGCACCGGGTCCAGCGCCTCGGCCCCGCCGCGACCGGCGACGCGGACGGCCGGGAGACCGGCAGGCGCCCGTACCCGGGAGCCGGCGGGATCGGCGAACTGGAGATCTATCCGCTGGTCTCGCGCTGCGCCGGGTTGGAGAGCGGGCTCTACCACTACGACTCGGTGCGGCACCGGCTGGCGGCCGTCGCCGCCACGGGCCCCGAGACCGCGAAGATGCTGTCCTTCGCGCGCGCCACGGCCACCATGCCGGACCCGCCCCAGGTGCTGTTCGTGATCACCGCGCGGATCGGGCGCCTGATGTGGAAGTACGAAGGGATTCCGTACGCGTTGGCGCTCAAGGACGCCGGAATCCTGACCGCGTGGATGTACCTCGTCGCCACCGACATGGGGCTGGCCCCGTGCGCGCTGGGGGCGGGGGACGTCGCCTCGTTCGCCGCGTTGTCGGGACTGGACACGCTGGTCGAACCCGCCATCGCCGAGTTCGTCCTCGGCTCTTGCCCGTCCGACTGCGAGGAGCAGCCTTGAGGTTCCGCAAACAAGCCCTCCGAAAGCTCGAATCACCCGAGCAACTCGACGAGATCGCCCGACTGGCCTCGATACCCACCTGGTTGACGACGCTGGCGCTGCTGGTCGTGGTGCTGTCCATCGGTACCTGGTCGGCCTTCGCCACCGTGCCGAAGACCGTCGACGCCCCCGGGGTGCTCACCCACGCGGCGGGTGCCGTCACCCTGGACGCCACGCGGCAGGGGCAGGTGACCTCGGTCCTGGTGGCCCCGAACCAACGGGTCGGCAAGGAGCAGCCGCTCTACACCCTGGTCGGYCAGAACGGCTCGACCGAGACGGTCACCGCGCCGTGGACCGCGCACGTGGTCAGCGTGCGCATCTCCGAGGGCGAGATGCTGCTGCCCGGGAGCAAGGTCGCCGTACTGGAGCGGTTGGACACGCCCGGCGACCGGTTGGAGGCGATGGTCTACGTCCCGGCGGCCCATGCCCCACTGCTGCGCGTCGGCATGCCCGTACGGCTCTCGACCGCGGTGGCGCCGGTGAGCGTCTTCGGCACGCTGTCCGGAACGGTCTCGGCCGTCGGCTCCCAGCCGGAGACGGAGGAGTCCCTGCACGCCTTCCTCGGCTCCGGCCGCGATGTGACCCCGTTCCTCAGCACCGGGTCGGTCGTCGCGGTGACCGTCCGCCTCACCCCGGACGGCGGGTCGCCGAGCGGGCTGAAGTGGTCCCGCTCCTCCCCGTCCTTCGCGCTGAACTCGCAGAGCGCGGTGACGGCGACCCTGACCGTGGCCCAGGAACGCCCGCTGAACTGGCTGGTGAAGCGATGAGGGCGACCCTCCCGAAGCGCGCCGCCGACCGGCCGGCCTCCAAGCGGGTGCGCACCCCCACCGTGATCCAGATGGAGGCCACCGAGTGCGGGGCCGCCTCGCTGGGCATCGTCCTGGCCCACTACGGCCGCCACGTCCCGCTCGAAGAACTCCGGCAGGCCTGCGGGGTGAGCCGGGACGGCTCCACCGCGGCCAGCGTCGCCAAGGCGGCGCGCCGGTACGGGCTGACCGCACGCGGTCGCCAGAGTCCCGTCCCGGAGCTCGGCTCCGTGCGGCTGCCGGCCATTCTGTACTGGAACTTCGAACACTTCCTGGTGCTGGAGGGGCTGGGGCGGAAGGTCAGCCTCAACGATCCGGCCACCGGCCCCCGTACGGTGAGCTGGGAGGAGTTCGACGACGCGTACACGGGCATCCTGATCGCGGTGGAGCCGGGTCCCGGGTTCGAGCGGGGAGGGCACCCGTTCAGTCTGGTCCGCACCCTTCGCGAACGCTGGCGCAACCTCGGCTCGGTCGTGCCCCAGACCGCGATCCTCGGCCTCCTGGTGGCACTGGTCGGCATCGCGGTGCCCGCCCTCACCCGGGTCTTCGTCGACCGGGTGCTGCTCGGCTCGGAATCGGCCACCTCCGTCGCGCTGGTCGCGGCGATGGCCGTGGCGACCGTGATCACCCTCGTCGCCGGATGGCTCCAACAGCGCCTGCTCGTGCGCGCCGAGACCGCGGTGGCGCTCGGCAGCGCGGCCCGCCTGATGCGGCACATGCTGCGGCTTCCGCTGGGCTTCTTCAACCAGCGCATGGCGGCCGATCTGGCCCGGCGGGTGCGCACCAACGACGTGGTGGCCGACATCTTCACGCGACGGCTGGCGTCCACCGCGGTGGACATGGCCCTGGCCCTGTCCTACGCCGCGCTGCTGTGCCAGTACGACCTCGTCCTCGGGCTGTGCGCGCTGTTCTTCTCCGGGCTCAACGTGGCCGTGCTGCGCTGGCTGTCCACCATCCGCGCGACCGCCATCGCGGGCCTGCAGGCCGAACGCGGTCGGCTCTTCGCCGCCGTGTACACCACCATCTCGATGATCGAGACCGTCAAGGCCAGCGGCCAGGAGGAGCTGAGCTACCAGCAGTTCGCCGCGCGGCAGGCGGCGGTGACCACGGGGCAGCAGAAGGCGGGCGTACCGGCGGCCGTCGTGGCGGCGGTGCCCGCTCTGCTCGCCGCGCTGAACACGGCCGTGCTGATCGCCCTGGGCAGTCACCTCGTCCTCACCGGCACCCTGACCGTCGGAGTGCTCGTCGCCATGCAGGGACTGGCCGTCGCGATGAACCGGCCCGTCACCAGCCTCACCACGGTCAGTGCCCAGGTCGAGGAGATCGGCGCGGACCTGCAGCGCCTCCAGGACGTGGAGCGCTATCCGCTGCCGCCCGCACCCGCCGCCTCCGGGGCGCCCACACCGCTGGAAGGCCACGTGGTGCTCGACCGGGTCACCTTCGGCTACAACCCGTTGGTCCCTCCCCTCCTCCAGGACTTCTCCCTGGACCTGCCCCCCGGGGCGCGGGTGGCGCTGGTCGGCGGTTCCGGCAGCGGGAAGTCCACCGTGGGCCGGCTGCTCGCCGGACTGCACCAGCCCTGGAGCGGGCGGATCACCGTCGACGGCCGCGAGCCGCACGAGCTCGACCCGGGGCTGTGGGCCGCCACGATGGCGATGGTCGACCAGGACAAGATCATGTTCGAGGGCACGGTACGGGACAACGTCACCCTGTGGGACCCGACCATCTCCGACGAGGACGTCGTACAGGCCCTCAAGGACGCCTGCATCCACCAGGAAGTGGCGGCCCGCCCCGGCGGTCTGGCCAGCCCGGTGCACGAAGGCGGACGCAACTTCTCCGGAGGCCAGCGCCAGCGCCTGGAAATCGCCCGCGCCCTGGTCCGCAACCCCCGGCTGCTCATCCTGGACGAGGCCACCAGCGCCCTGGACACCGAGACGGAGCGACGGATCGACTCCAACCTGCGCCGCCGCGGCGCCACGTGCCTCATCGTGGCCCACCGCTTGTCCACCATCCGCGACTGCGACCGGATCATCGTGCTCCAGCACGGCCAGGAGGTCGAACGCGGCACGCACGACGCCCTCATGGAACGCGACGGTTCCTACGCGGCACTCATCCGGCACCAGGCGAAGACATCGGGGGAAACCGCATGAGCACCGCCGTTCCGCCCCAGGACTGGGACCTGCTCGCCCGGCTGGCGGCCCCCGGCTCCACCGCGACCCGCCGGATCGACGGGCGGCACACCGTCTACCTGGTCGAAGGCGGCCCGGCCGACATCTTCGCGAGCCGTCTCGTGCCCGACGGCGACACCTCCCGGCAGCACTTCGTGGCCCGCTGCCCCGTCCACAGCGCGATCCCCTCCTCGACCGCGACCGGCGAGTGGCAGCTCACCGTGGTACCGCTGCCCGGCGGGCGCCTGCGCGGCATCGACCACGACCAGCTCTCCGGGCTGTTCCGCCAGGTCCGGCCCGAGGAGCCGGACCGCGGCCGGCCGGCCGGCCGCGAAGACCGCGTCGCCGACGTGATCAGCGACGCCCTCGACCGGGCCCTCCAGGCCGTCTCGGACGCCGTACGCTCCACCGGCGCCCCGCGGGACGCCCAGGTACTGCGCTCCCGGCAGATCGTCTCCCTCACCCGCGGCCGTACGGTCGTCGGCAGCGGCCGCCCGTGCTGGATCCGGCTGGCGGACGGCCGCATGAGCAAGAACGGCCTGGCCGACCACACCGTCTCGGCCGGGCGCGAGGCGCTCTTCCTCGGTCTGCAGGACTGGACCCGTGCGGAGTCGGACTGTCTGGTCGAGCTCCTGAACACCCCGGACCTGCTGCGCTCCGGAGCCCTCTTCGAAGCCGTCGACCAGCAGATGGCCCATCTGGTGCGTTCGCTCGGCGACCGCGCCCTGGCGACGGACACCGCGTTCCTGCACGCGATCGACGTCCGCAAGCGCGCCGCCGAGCAGATGGTGGCGGCGAGTGCGCGACGGGCCCTGGGCGTGCTCGGCGCGAACCGCGCCCGCGGTGGGCGGCTCGCCACCGACGGCGCCCAGGACGCGCGGGCCTGGGCGGTCGAAACCCTCCGGGTGGTCACCGAGGGAGCGGACGTCTCCGTGACCGAGCCGCCCACCCACACGCCGGGGACCAGCGACCACGGCGACGAACTCCGGGCGGTCGCCCAGAGTTCGGGGCTCCACCTGCGTCAGGTCCGGCTGTCCGCCAAGTGGTGGCGCAACAATGTCGGCCCGCTCATCGGCTGGCGCCCGGCCACGGCGGCGGGCCCGGCATCCGCCGATGAACGGACGGACGCACCGGCCTCCGGTGACGACGTCTCCGGCGCCCCCCGCCTGATCCCGGTCCCGCTCCTGTTCGCCCGCGGCCGGTACTGGATGGTCAACCCGCACACCCGGGCCCGTACCCCGGTGGACCGGCGGCGCGCGGACACCTTCGGCCGGAACGCCACCCTGGCCCAGCTGCCCCTGCCCGCGGACACCAGCCTGCGCCAGCTCCTGCGCCGGGGGGCCTTCGGCACCGCGTCGGAGCTGCGGTCCATGCTGGCCACCGGAGTCGCCGTGGCCGCGCTGAGCCTGGCGACCCCGCTGCTGATCGGCCAGGTGCTCAGCTCCCTGACCTCGGGAGGCCTCCAGGACCTTCCCTGGGCCACCGGTCTGTACCTGGTGAGCGCCGTCGCGGCGGCCCTGTTCACCGCGCTCCTCAACCTGCACGCGCTGCGGCTGGAGGACCGGCTGGAATCGGGGATCCAACTCGCCCTGTGGGACCGGCTGATGCGGCTCCCGTCCGACTTCTTCACCCGGACCGCCAGCGGCGTCCTGGCCAGCAAGATGCTGGGCACGGCCTACGCCCGCCAGGCCTTGAACGGGCTGGCGACCCGGACCTTCCTCGCCCTGCTGACCGCGGCGGCCGGGCTGGCCCTGACCCTGACGATCAACCCCGTCGTCGGTCTGTACACCCTCGTCCTGCTGGCGGGGACCAGCGGCCTGGGAGTCCTCTTCGGCCTGGCGGTGATCCGCCGTCAGCGCCAGGCCCTGCCCGCCGAGCACCACGCCGCGGCCGTGACCAACGAGATCTTCGGCGGCATCATGAAGATCCGGCTGGCCGCCGCCGAGAACGCCATGTTCAGCCGTTGGGCGCAGGCCACCGTCGTGGCGCGCGCCCGGCTGCAACGCGTGCACCGGGTGCAGGGGGCCCTGTCGGCGGTCGCCGTCACCGTCCCCATCGCCGGACAGCTGGTCCTCTTCGCGCTGCTGGCAGGCCCTTTGCGGGGCCAGGTGCCGGCGAGCGGCTTCTTCACGCTCAACGCGGCCTTCGCCCTGCAGCTCCAGTCCATGATCCTCCTGGTCACCAGCGGCGCCGAGTTCGTCGTCGTGCTCCCCCGCCTGCACGGACTCACCGAGGTACTGACCGCGCGGGCCGAGCGCGAAGCCAGTCACGTCCAACCGCTGGACCTCCGGGGGGAGATCGAGATCGTCAACGCGACCTTCGGCTACCCGGGCCTGGACACCCCGGTGCTCGACAAGGTGACGCTGCACGCCCGCCCCGGCCAGTTCGTCGCGATCGTCGGTCCCAGCGGCTCCGGCAAGTCCACCCTCCTGCGACTGCTGCTCGGTTTCGAGCGCCCGCGCAGCGGCTCCGTGCTCTACGACGGACAGGACCTCGCCGAGCTCGACGTGCAGGCCGTGCGCCGCCAGTGCGGCGTGGTCCTCCAGGACGGGCGGCTGTTCAGCGGCACCATCCGGGAGAACATCTGCGGCGCCCAGCCCTACTCCATCGAGCAGGTCTGGGAGGCCGCCGCCATGGCGGGCCTCGACGAGGACATCCGCCGGATGCCGATGGCGCTCAACAGCCTGCTGTCCTTCGGCGGCGGCGCCCTGTCCGTCGGCCAGCGGCAGCGCGTCCTGATCGCCAGGGCGCTGATCTCCAAACCGCGGGTGCTCTTCTTCGACGAGGCGACCAGTGCCCTCGACAACCACACCCAGGAGATCGTCACCGCGAGCACCCGGCAACTCGCCGCGACCCGGATCGTCATCGCCCACCGGCTCTCCACCGTGATCAACGCGGACGTCATCCTCGTCATGGACCAGGGCCGGATCGTCCAGAGCGGCACCTATCACGAGCTGCTCGCGGACACCGGCGGCCTGTTCCACCGGCTCGCCCGGCGCCAGCTGTGGGCACAGTCGGCGAACCCGAGCGGCACCGCCGCCAACTCCCCCGCTCCATGACCGAAAGCGAAGGTCCGCACGATGGAAGAAGCCGAGCGCAGTGATTTCGCCGCCCGATACAACGCGGTGGTCGCGGCCGCCTGGTCGGATCCCGGCAAGGAGCGGATGCTGTCCCGCGATCCCGGCGCCCTGCTCGCCGAACACGGGATCGACGTGCCGCTGGGCACCGTGATCGAGGTCGTCCGCGATCAGCCCGTGACGTCCGGTGCGCTGGAATCCCAGATCCGGGCCTGGGGGGAGATCGCCGCCCGCGGCACCCTCAGGCTGCTCGTCCCGTACCCGGAGCGGTTCGAGGCCGGCGACCTCACCGAGGAGGAGCTGGACTCCCTCGTGGCCGGCCTCGGCCACCCCGCACCGTCCGACATCGCGCGCTGAGCACCGTCACCCACCCGGAAACCGAAACCCCCAGGAAACACAGCAGAGGAGAAGGACCGTGAACGAGGAAGACGAGACCTACGCCGCCGATCTCTCGGACGACGACCTCCAGGCACTCGTGGCAGGTCTCAAGGGGTTGACCGTCACGAACGACGAATAGGCAGGACACCGTCCGGCGCCCGAGGCGGCCGGCGGTCAGGACGCGCAGCGTCCCGTCCGCCGGCCGCCGAAGTGCTTTCCGGCCGCGTCACGGCCAGCCCGCAGCCCGCAGCCCGCAGCCCGCAGCCCGCAAACGACAGAACGGCCGTGCCGCCATCGGCACGACCGTTCCCCACGCCACCGCCTCCGCGCGGTCCCCGCTCCTCAGCCGTCGAGCGCGGCCGCCAGCGCCGCGATCGAGGGCGCTCCCGTCGGGTCCTCCGCCCCCGGACGGGCCGCAGCACCGGTACCGGGCCTGCGCACCGTCAGCGACAGGTGCACCGACAGACCGCCGCTCCGGCCGACGGCCGAGTGCGGGGCTCCGCGCGGGATGTAGAGCACCTGGCCGCGCTCCACCGTGGTCTCCAGCACCACCGGCCCCGGGTCCGGCTCGTATCCGACCTCCCACGCGTCGCCCGCCGGGGCGCCGTGCACCTGCCACCGCTTGCTGCCGTTCAGCTGGACGACGAAGACGTCCGCGTCGTCACGGTGCGAACCCAGCCCTTGTTCCCCCGCCGGCGTGACGAAGACGAAAGCCTCCACGGGACAGCCGAGTTCGGTGCCGAGCCGGTCTGCGAGCGCTGCCGCCCCCGGATGCCAGTGCTCGACGTTGCGCATCAGCAGGGTGGCCCCCGAGGAGAGCCGCCTCAGCACCTTGTCGGGGTCGGCATAGCCGGGGAACTCGTGTCCGCCGACGCTTCGCGGGGTGGTGAAGTCGCCCAGTTCCAGGTTCCGTCCGCCGTGGACCATTTCCAGATAGGGCCTGCGGAGCAGGCCTCCGGTCAGCACGGCGTCCAGGTCGGCCGGTGTGAGCAGCCGGGCGGGCGGCACGCTCGGGCTCAGCACACGGGCCTCGCGTCGCCAGGCGGTGCCGAGGAACGGCTCGGGGTCGCCCACCAACGAGCGCAGGTTCTCCATCAGGTGCTCACCTTCTCTCACGAAACACTTCGTAGCGGACGGGACCCGTCGCGCAGGGCCTCCACCGCGGTGCTCACGGTGGAGAGGAGATCGTCGTGGACCGGCAGCCCCGGCCGCGCGCAGCGCAGCTGGGCCAGCACGTCCGAGCGGCGGCGGTATCCGCCCTCGACGCCCACCGCGATCGCCCGCCCGGTGGCCGCCGCCGCTCCCAGTTCGTAGAGGGCGATGGGCTGTTCCGGCCGCGCCTCGTTCCCGCTGGGAAACCAGAAGAGCACCAGGTCCGCCAGCGCCAGGTGCCGGTGCTCCCACGTCACCATGGCCTCGTTGAAGCCGGACGGGCCGGAGATGACCCGCCGCGGGCTGAGCAGGGCCAGCGGGCGCCGGTCGGCGCTGCCCGCGGACCAGATCCGGCGGAAGGCGGATATCGCGTCGTGGCGCCAGTCGGGGCAGTTGTGCATCCCACCGGCGAGGAAGATCCTCCTCTCCTCGGCCCGGGGCACGTATTCCTGCATGGACTCGACGACTCGCACCTGTGCGGTCTTCATCATGCGCTCTCTCACATGGAAATGGCCGTGCACCCGCGGCACCCACCGCCGGTACACGACCAGGAACGTGACGGTCAGATCACTTCCAGCCCGCCGGAAAGGGCTTCCAGCTCCTCGTCGTCGACCTCGGGGGAGATCTCCTCCGACGCGGTCTCCGGCATGTTCTTCCGGGTGTCGCCCATGTCTTTCTCCTTCTGGCTGGATGAGCAGGCTGAAGATCCCGCGGAAAGTCTTCGGGGAATTCCTTCCGGACCCCCGGAGAATCATTTCTCGCCGGCGGGACGATGCGAACTTAAACGCGCCCCGAAGCGGTCGACAAGCCCTGTCCGGCAGTTACCCGATTGCGTGTACGGCCCCGGCTCCGGCATTTCACCGATCCGTGCAACCGTCCGGCCCGGCCCGGACGCAGGCGCTGCCCTTCTCCCGGAAAACCCGGCCGGCCGGCCCTCCCGCCCTAGGCTGCGGGCCCAGCGGCAGTCCGTTCCCGGGACTGCCCGCCCATCGACCCGTTCCCCCGTGACCAGCTCTTCGAGAGGAGCGCCCAGATGTTCCTCGGCATGGCCGTCGACGCGACCGGCTGCCACCCGGAGTCCCGGTGGTGTTCGCCCGGCGATCCGCTGGACCCCGGCCACCATCGACGGCTCGTACTGGAAGCCGAACGGGGTGGTGTGGACTTCGTGACGCTGGACGACTCCATGGCGCTCCCGGACGGGCCCGGCGCCGCCCTCGGGCGCCCGGACGCGGTGACCGTGCTCGCCGGGATCGCTCCGCTGACCACCACCATCGGCCTGGTGCCGACGGTGACGACCACGCACTGCGAACCCGTACACGTCTCCAGGGCGCTGGCCACGCTCGACCACATCAGCCGGGGCCGCGCCGGCTGGCGCCCGCGCGTGGTCACCGCGGCGGCGGAGGCCGCGCACTTCGGGCCCGAACCGCCCGCCGGCCGGGATGAACTCCACGCGGAAGAGGCTGAGTTCACCGAGGTGGTCACCAGGCTGTGGGACAGCTGGGAGGACGGCGCGGAGATCAGGCAGGTGGCGGCCGGACGCTTCCTCGACCGGTCCAGGCTCCACCCCGTCGACCACGCCGGACGGCACTTCCGCATCAAGGGCCCGGCGAACGTGCCCCGGCCGCCGCAGGGCCACCCCGTCCTCGCGGTCGACTTCGACCCGCGCGCGGACCAGGACTCCGTCCACGACGCCGACATGGTGTTCGTCGACGTCCGTGACGCGCCGGCAGCCCGGGCACGGTTCGGCGCGCGCACCCGGGTCATCGGCGAGCTGGAGGTCCTGTTCACCGGTGACCACGGCGTGTCCGGCTGGGACGCTCCCACCGGGGATGGCGCCCCGAACCGCTGCGGGTTCGCCGGCTCACCGCTGGAACTCGCCGATCTGCTCGGCGACACGTGGGACTCCGGGGACGTCGACGGATTCCACCTCCGCCCCGCGTTCCTGCCCACCACGCTGTCCCGGTTCGTCGCGGAGGTCGTCCCCGTCCTGCGCCGGCGGTCCTGGCTCCGCCCGCACCGGGGAACCACTCTGCGCGCGCGGCTCGGCCTGCCCGAGAAGGCCCCGAACGTGTTCACGGCCTGAAAGGCGCCCCTCGATGAACAAGCCCCTCAAGCAGATGCACCTCGCCGTGCTCTTCCCCGTCAACCACATGACCGTCTGGCGCGATCCGCGCGCCGGAAGCCAGGTCGAGTTCGCTTCCTACTCCCACCTGGCCCGCACCGCGGAGCGGGGCAGGTTCGACACCTTCCTCCTCGCCGACTTCCCGCGCCTGGTGGAGCACCGCGGCGAGGTCTCCGACGTCGGCGTCGCGGGTCAGCTGGACCAGATCACCGTGCTGTCGGCACTGGCGTCCGTGACGGACCGGATAGGACTGGCCGCCACCGTCAACGCCACCTTCAACGAGCCGTTCGACGTGGCCCGCAGACTGGCCACCCTGGACCACCTCTCCGGCGGCAGGTGCGGATGGAACGTCGTGACCACCCCCGACGCCTGGACGGGCGAGAACTTCCGCCGCGGCGGCTATCTGGCGCACGCCGACCGCTACGTCCGGGCGGCGGAGTTCGTCGACGTCGCCCGGACCCTGTGGGGCGGTTGGGGACCGCACGGAGCCACCCGGTTCCACCACGAGGGGCCGCACTTCCGCGTCGGCGGACGGTTCACCGTACCGACCAGCCCCCAGCTGTACCCGCTGACCATCCAGGCGGGGGACTCGGAGCAGGGTCGGGAGTTCGCGGCCGCGACGGCGGAGATGGTCTACAGCCGCCGTCTGGGCCTGGCCGGCCAGGCCTTCTACGCCGACGTCAAGCGCAGGGCGGCCCGCCACGGCCGTGCCCCGGAGCACGTGAAGATCATGCCCGGGGTGTCGTTCGTCCTCGGTGACACCGAGGAGGACGCCAGGGCGAACGCCGAGGCCGGACAACGTGAGGCGGTGAGCCCGAAGCTGGCGATCTGGTACCTGGAACGCACCTGGGGGCGCGACCTGTCGGCCTACGACCCCGACGGACCGCTGCCGGACGTCGACCCCGATCCCGAGGCGGCGCCGCCCGAGTGGCCGGGGCTGGCCGACGCCGTGGTGCGCTCGCGCCGGGTGGAGAAGTGGCGGGCCCTCGCCGCCGAGCAGCACCTCTGCATCCGGGAGCTGGTGATGAAGCTGACGGCGGGCAGGCCCTTCATCGGCACGCCCGCCCGCGTGGCGGAGCAGATGAACGACTACGTCCAGTCGGACGGCGCCGACGGATTCGTGGTGGTGCCGCGGTTCGCCCCCGGCGGACTGGACGAGTTCGTCGACCGGGTGGTGCCCGAGCTCCAGGACCGTGGCGTCTTCCGCACCGAGTACACGGAGCGCACCCTGCGCGGACACTTCGGGCTTCCGGCGCCGACCGTGCACCGGCGGGGGGCGCTGCGCTGAACCGCCGCCGGGTCCGGCCCGGTTCCGGGCCGTACGCCCCACGCCGTCCTACGTCCTCACGTCACTTGTCGCCGACGCCCAGCAGGATCTTGTCGACCATCCGGGTGGTCGACCGCCCGTCGACATAGGGCAGGATCACCGTCCGGCCGCCCCAGCTGTCGACCAGGGCCGCCTCGGGCAGGTCGTCCACCCTGTAGTCGCCGCCCTTGACGTAGATGTCGGGCCTGATCCGGCGCAGCGCCTCCGCCGGCGTGGACTCGGCGAAGACCACCACCCCGTCCACGGAGGCCAGGGAGCCGAGGACCGCCGCCCGGTCCGAGGCCGTGACGACCGGGCGCCGCGGTCCCTTCAGCCGGCGGACGGAATCGTCGTCGTTGAGGCACACCACCAGGCAGTCGCCCAGCATCCGGGCGCTCGCGAGAAGGGCGATGTGGCCCGCGTGCAGCAGGTCGAAGCAGCCGCCGGTCGCCACGACCGTGCCGCCCGCGGCGCGCACGCGGGCGACCGCCTCCAGCGGGTCGGCGGGTTCGGGCTCCGGTGCCGCTGCCGCCGCGCCCGCCGTCCAGGCGGCCGCGCCGCCGGCCGCCACGAACTCCTCGGCGGCGCGGACGGCGCCGGTGACCGCCTCCGAGAGCAGCGCCCCGCCCGCGAGCAGTGCGGTGGCCGACGCGGCGAAGCAGTCACCGGCGCCGCACGTGTCCGCCCCGGCGACGCGCCGCCCGGGAACGGCGAGGGGTGAGGACTTCGCCGAGTCCAGCAGGAGGGCGCCGTCCGCTCCCCGGGTGACGGCGACGCCGACGGCCTGCCAGAGGTCGACGAGCCGACGGCCCCGTTCGATGTCCGACCCCAGGTCCCCGCCCGCGATGCCGGGCGCGAAACCGCTCGCCTCCGCCCGGTTCGGGGTGACCAGCCGCGCGCCGGGCACGGGTCGGGCACCGCGCGGGTGCGGGTCCCAGACCACCGGCGTCGCGGGAGCGGCGGCGGCGAGGGCCTCCCGGACGGAGGCGTCCCCGGTCAGCCCGCGCCCGTAGTCCGAGACCAGGACGGCGCTCGCCCCGGCCACCAGCGCGCGCTCCTCTTCGGTGAGGGTGCGGCGCGGTCCGGGCACGGCTTCGGGCGCCCGGCTGAACATGAGCACCGTTCGGCCGTCGGCGCGGACCCGGCTCTTCACCGGGGTCGGCCCGGCGAGCCCGAGGTCGATCACCCGGATCCCGGCGTCCCGTAGCAGCCCGCCGAGGTCCCGGCCTTCCCGGTCGTCGGACAGGGCCGTCACCAGGGTGACCGGCCGTCCGCCGCGCGCGGCGAGCACGGCGGCGAGCCCGGCACCGCCGGGCCGGGAACGGACCTCGACGTGGTCGACGACGACGACCGGCGCCTCCGGGGAGACCCGGTCCACCGTGCCCACCAGGTCCCGGTCCAGGAGCGCGTCGCCCACCACGACCAGCCCGCCCGGCGCCGTGGGCGTGTCCCCCGCGGGGGTGGCCGCCGGGCAGACGCCGAGCGCGATGTCGACACTGGCGCAGAGGATGTGCACGGCCACCAGGTGGCATTCCTGGACGGTCGCGGTGGGACCGTCGGCGCGGACCGACTCGTCGGCGAGTCCGGTGAGCGGGTTCGGCTCCGTGCCGGTGAGGGCCCAGACCGTCATGCCCCTCTCGTGGGCGGCCTCGGCGGCCCGCAGGACGTTCCCGCTGCGACCGGACGTCGACAGCAGCAGCAGAACGTCGCCGGGCCGGCCGTGGGCCCGGACCTGGCGGGCGAAGACCTCGTCGTAGCCGTAGTCGTTGCCGATGGCCGTGACCGCCGAGGTGTCGGCGTGCAGGGCGATCGCCGACAGCGGCTGACGGTCGTCCCGGAGCCGCCCGACCAGCTCCGAGGTGAGGTGCTGGGCCTCGGCGGCCGAACCGCCGTTGCCGGCCGCCAGCAGGCGGCCGCCGCGCCCGAGCCGCACGGCCAGCTCGCTCCCCCACGCCCGCAGCCTCTCGACGTCCAGCAGGGCGAGCGCCCGGTGCAGGTGCTCGATGTGGTCGGTGCCGTTGGCGAGCGGCTTCGGCTGCCTCGGGACGCTGCGCGCGCCTGTCACGGGGGACCTCCGGGTCTTCTTGGACGGCGACCGCTCGGGGCGGTCCGGGTCGGGGCCGGTGCGGCCGGTGGTGTCGGGTGGCCGGTGTGTCGGGGCCGGTGGTGTCGGGGCCGGTGGTGTCGGGTGGCCGTCGCCGGCCGGCACGTCCGTCAGGAGTGGATGTACCTGGTGCGTTCCGGGGCCTGCGCGACCTGCAGACGCTGGACCACCGGGTTGCGCTTGCCGCCCGCGGTGCGCACGAAGGCGCCCTCCGGCCGGTGGCGGAGGCGGAAACCCCGGCCGGGCCCGAAGTGCTCGCCGAGCCGTGAATTCACCGACCGCGCCGTCGCCGCCGCGTGCTCCGGGGCTCCGACCGTGACGAGGTCGAGCAGCCCGGGTTCGTGCTGCACCACCTGGAAGTCCGGCAGCCCGGCGGCACAGAGCGCGGCCAGCAGCGCGTACGGTGAGTACGCCGCCCCGTCGGCCCCGACCAGGCTGCTCCCGGAACGGCCGAGCAGACCGTCGGTCACCGTCCCCGGGAGTCCGCAGTCACAGGTGGTGGGCCGGGGTGCCAGATCGCCCGTGACGTAGCGGATCACCGGCATGGGGGTGGAGAGCAGTTGGGTGAGGACGATCTCGCCCGTCTCCTCGTCTCCCGCCGGGTTGATCTCCGGCAGGACGAAGTCGTCCTGGAAGTGCATCCGTCCGCCCCGGCACTCCCAGGCCGCGTAGCCGGTTTCCGAGGTGGCGTAGAGCATCGTCACCCGGCAGTCGAAGGTCTCCTCGACCAGGCGCCGACCGCTGTCGGGCATGTGCTCGTAGGTGGCGACGACGCCCTGCGGGCGGAGCCGCAGGCCCCGTTCGGCGCAGTAGCGCGCCAGTGCGATCACCCGGCTCGACGTACCGGTGACCAGGTCGACGGGGAGCCGGCCCACCACGGCCTCGTAGTCGGCGACGATGTCGGGTGCGTCGGGGTCGAAGCCGCCGAGGTTGCACTTGACGTAGGGGCGCGGCAGCATCACCGGTTCGAGCAGCGGCGTGCCCCCGAAGAGCAGTCCCACGTTGAGGACCGTTCCGCTGTCCGGGAGGCCGAGGTGGGCGCTGAACCGCTCCCGGATCACGTCGTTCGACAGTCCGCCGGTCTCCGCGGTGGAGAGCAGGGCGACCGGCTGGCCGGTGCTGCCGCTGGTCTGGGTGAGGAAGAAGCGGCCGGGCTCCATCAGGCCGGTCGCGTCACGGCTGATGGAGTCGAGGAAGTGTGCCCGCAGATCGCTCTTGCGGGTCAGCGGGAAGTCGCTCAGCCCCACCTGCTCCCGGTCGCGCAGCGCGCGGTACCGGGGCACCCGTTCCCGGGCGGTGGCCAGCAGGCGGCCCAGTCGCTCGGCGCCCCGGTCCTGGTCGTACGCGGCCAGCTCCGTTATCTCCCGGCGTTTCTCCCGGAACCATGAGGATGACGTCTTGCGCGCCATCCGCTCGCGCATCTCCCGGACATCGCGGGCGAGGTCACTCGGCGGATTCAACACGGCCTCCAGATTTCTTCGTCGAACGGCCCTCGGGCGGGCCGTCGTCACAGGGTGATTTCCCGGTGCGTACGGGACGGGACGTTCCGCGCGTTCGTCCCCCGGCGGGACGGGCGTCCGGTCGACGGCCCCGCCGGGCGGTGGGGCGGGGGCTCCTGGACGGCGACTTCGCCGGGCAGTTGGCAGCGGGGATCGGACTGCCCGCCGTCCAGCAGCTTCCGGAACAGGCCGCCGGGTCGGGCCCACAGGACGGCCGTGACGCGCGGGTTCGCCATGAGCGTCGGGCACTCCACCCGCTGCCAGGTGTTCCCCCTCCTGACGGCGTCACCGAAGATGATCCGCACCTCACCCCGCGCGGCTTCGGAGAATCCCACCGAAGCACGTCGCCAGAAGGCCGCGGCCCTTTCCGAGTAGTCGGAGTAGAACGGCGTGGGCAGGTCGAGGTCCTCGATCAGCATCATCATCGTCCGCCCGCCGTACTTCTCGGCCGTGGCCTTCGCCGCCGCCTCGACCGACTTCCCCCCGTAGGTGCCGCTGTAGTACCAGAGCGCGGTGGGATCGCCGCGTTCCACGGCGCTGCGCATCTGCTCTCGCGTCACCCACCTGGAAAAGTCGTTCGTCTGGCCGGGGAGGATGACGCCGCCACCGTTGGTCGGCCCTTCGTGCGCGAAGGGGACCGACTCCCCGAGCAGTTCGGCCCTGATGGCCGGAGCGTCGCCCCGTGGCGTCACAGGTATGCCGAGCGTTCAGGGGTGTCCGGCGGCCGCAGTCGCTGGACCACGGGGTTGCGCTTGCCCCTGGCGGTGAGCTGGAAGCCGTGGTGCGGGCGGTGGCACAGGCGGAATCCGCGCCGGGCACCGAAGTACGCGTCGAGCCGGGCGTTGATGTCCCGCACGCAGGCCGCGGCGGCTTCGACCGGGCCGGCGGTCACGAGGTCGAGCGTGCCGGGTTCGTGCTGCACGACCTGGAAGTCCGGCAGGCCGGCGGCGGCCAGCGCGGCCAGCAGCGCATAGGGCGAGTAGGCCGATCCGTCGCGACCGACCAGGCTGGTGCGGGCCCGGCCCAGCAGACCGTCGGTCACGGTGCCGGGCAGGCCGCACCCGCAGGCGACGGGCCGGGGCGCGAGGTCGCCCGTCACGTAGCGGATGATCGGCATGGGGGTGGAGAGCAGGGCGGTCAGGACGATCTCGCCCGCCCCGTCGGCGCCGACCGGCTCGATCTCGGGCAGGACGAGGTCGTCCTGGAAGTGCATCCGCCGCCGCTCGCATTCGAAGGCCGCGTATCCGGTCTCCGACGTCGCGTAGAGCATGGTCACCGGACGGCCGAACGCCTCCTCGACGATACGGCGGCCGCTGTCGGGCATGTGCTCGTACGTGGCGACGACGCCGCGGGGGCGCAGGGCGATGCCGCGGCCCAGGCAGTACCGGGCCAGGGCGACGACGCGGCTGGACGAGCCGGTGATCTCGTCGACCGGGAAGCTGCCGACCACGGCCTCGTAGTCGGCGACGATGTCGGGCGCCTCGGGGTCGTAGCCGCGCAGGTTGCACTTGACGTAGGGGCGCGGCAGCATCACCGGTTCGAAGAGCGGGGTGCCGGGGAAGAGCAGTCCCACGTTGAGGACGGTGCCGCTGTCGGGCAGGCCGAGCCGGGCGCTGAACCGCTCGCGGACCACCCTGTTCGACAGCCCGCCGGTCTCCGCGGTGGACAGCAGCGTGACGGGCTGTCCGGTGCTGCCGCTGGTCTGGGTGAGGAAGAACGCTCCGGGGGCCATCCGGCCCGTCCCGTCGCGGCTGATGAAGTCGACGAAGTGCTCGCGCAGGTCGTTCTTGCGCGTCAGCGGGAAGTCGCCCAGGCCCGGCCGCTCGCGGTCGCGAACGTCGCGGTAGTACGGGACCTGTTGAGCGGCGGTGGCCAGCAGGCGGTCGAGGCGGTCGCGCCCCCGGCGGGGGTCGTACGGAGCCAGGTCCTCGATCTCCCGGCGCTTCTCCCGGAACCAGGCGGTCGACGCCTTGCGCGTGACGCGCCCGCGCAGCCCCTGGAACTCGCGCTCCAGATCGCTCGGCAGCTTCGGCACACGGTCCTCCTTGTGGACGGGGGCCGGGCGCCGGCGACGTGCGCCGGCGCCCTGCGGGGACGGACGTCAGATGCGCTCCAGACCGCCCGAGACGGCCTCCAGGTCCTCATCGGTGACCTCGGCGTCGAACTCGTCCGAGGTGGTGGCCTGATCGGCGTTCTGAATGTCGCTCACGATTCCTCCATGCAGGGTTGTGTGAATTCCGATGGAAACCGTTCGGGAATGTGCCGCCCGGGTCCACCGGATTCGTTTCGTCTCCCGGTCGGGACGATTCGAAGCTAAGGCTCCCGGCGCAAGGGCCACAAGAATGTTCCGCCGCTTGCTCGGGAGCGTGTACGCATGGGGCCGGAGCGTTTCACCGATTGGTGTCACGGTCGTCCCGGCGGTGCAGGCCGGCCAGCTTGTCGGGGTTGATCTGGAAGCGGAGGTTGCGCATCAGGCCGTCCTCCAGGTCGTAGGTGATCGCACCGACCGGGGTGTCGCCCGCCAGGATGAGGATGCCGAGCTCGCCGTTGATGACGGCGGGGGTGGGGACGGGGAGGACGTCGACGGCGTCCCGCGCGGTCTTGGCGATCACTCCGATCAGGAAGCGGCCGACGTGGTCGGCCCCGTAGAGCGGCCGCCTGGCGGCGCTTACCTTGCCGCCGCCGTCCGACCACGCGGTGACGTCGGGGGCGAGCAGTTCCAGCACGGCGTTGAGGTCGCCGCCGGCGCAGGCGCTCAGGAAGCGGGCCGTGACCTCCTCGCGCTGCGCGTCGTCGGTGTCGTAGACCGTGCGCCGCTCCGCGACGTGCTTGCGCGCCCGGTGCGAGATCTGGCGGACCGTCGGCTCCGGGCGGTCCAGGAAGCCGGCGATCTCGGCGTGCGAGTAGCCGAAGACCTCGCGCAGCACGAACACGGCGCGCTCCACGGGGGTGAGGCTCTCCAGGACGACCAGCATCGCCGTGGACACGCTCTCGGCGAGTTCGCGTTCCTGCGCGACGTCGGGGGCGGTGAGCAGGGGCTCGGGGAGCCAGGGGCCGACGTACTCCTCGCGTGTGGCGCGGGCGGAGGTCAGGCGGTTGAGCGACAGGTTGGTCACCGTGCGGACGAGGTACGCCTTGGGGTGGCGGACCTCGGACCGGTCGGCCTTGTTCCAGGCCAGCCAGGTGTCCTGGACGATGTCCTCGGCGTCGCTGACGGTGCCGAGCATGCGGTAGGCGGTGGCGAACAGGAGCCTTCGGTGAGCGTCGAAGGGGTCCGCTTCGGGTTCGGTCGTGATCACTGTTCGATTCTGCACGGCGGGCCGCGCCCGGGACCGGCCTCGGGGCCGGGCTCACGGGCCGGCCCCGGGCGGTCCGGGGCGGTGTCGGTCAGGTGAGGGTGCGCACCCGCTGGTCGTCCAGTTCGTAACGGGCGGCCGCCACGGCCAGTTTCCCGGCGGATATGGCGCGGGCCAGGTCGGGTTCGGCGGCGAGCCGGTCGCGGGTACGGCGGGCATGGGCGTCGATGGTGGCGCTGATACGGGCCTCGCCCTGCCGGCTCCGGTCGATCGCCGGGCGTATCTGGTCGGCCAGGTACTGGATGTGCGTGGGCAGCCGGTCGCCGGTCTCGTCGGCGTGGACCGCCGCGCCGACCGCCCCGCAGGACTGGTGTCCGAGGACGAGCACCAGGGGGATCGAGAGTTCCAGGACCCCGTAGGCGATGCTGCCGAGCACCGCCTCGTCGAGCACCTCGCCCGCCGAGCGGACGGTCAGCAGGTCGCCGAGCCCCTGGTCGAAGACGAGCTCCGGCGGGACCCGGGAGTCCACGCAGCCCAGCACGATGGCGAAGGGCTGCTGCCCCTTGGCCAGCCGGAGCCTGGTCGACGGGGATTCGTTCGGGTGCTCCTGACGGTACGTGCGCCAGCGCCGGTTCCCGGCCGCCAGCTCGCGCAGGGCCTGCTCCGGGGTGGCCGGCCCGGCTCCGGTCGCAGGCCCGGCGGGCGCGGCGGCGGCGGGGAAGGCCGAGCCGAGTGCGAGGACGGTCCCGGCGGCCGCCGTCCCGGCCGCGGCGGTGCGCAGGAGGGTGCGTCGGCTGGTCGAACCACCCTGCGGTTCACGGACGTTGGAGGTCCGAAGCCGTGAAGTACGCATATTCGTAGGCTGTTTGTTCGAAAACATGCGCGACGGTATCCCGCTTTACCTCCTCTTGACCAAGGGTTGGGCAGGGTTTGGCGCGATCACGGTCCCCTGCGGCTCAAACCGTTCGCAGCGTGACCACGGCCGCCCGGCCCGCGGTGTGCAGGACCACGGTGGCGGGCCCCTGGAGCAAGGCCGCGTCGTACGGACCGAGTTCGACGGCCGGGCCGGGGTCCGGCGCCGGAACCACCTGATCCAGCGTGGCCGGACCGTCGAGCGCGCAGACCAGCAGGGTCTCCCCGGGCAGGACGGCCAGGGTCGGTTCGCCGCGGACCACGGCGGTCCGGGCCAGCGTGCTCGCACGCCGGTACATCACGTTGAAGTTGACGACGGGACCGTCCAGCAGCCGGCAGCCGGTCGGCCGGTCGCCGGGGAAGTGCCGCGGCGCGTAGCGCTCGTCGACGAGCCGGCGCTCACCCGCGACGGTGAGGTCCATGCCGGCCCCTTCGGCCAGCGTGAGCGTCCGGTCGACACCGGGGAACTCCGAGAACGGGCCGTCGGCGTCCACTTCGGCGAGGCTGATCCGCCAGTCGAACGCCGCCGTGCCCGCGCCCTCGGGGAGGGCTGCGATCTCGCGGGTGACTCCCCCGCCGTTCTTCCACGGCACGGCCGTGCGTACGGCGGCGCGCAGGATCCGGATGTCGGCGGGGCCGGGCATGCGGCTGTTCCTTCCCTCGGGTCCGTACCGTCCACGGGACGGTACGGACCCGCGCGGCGGGCCCGAGCCTATCGGGGGGCAGGTGCGGAGACGGCCGGCAGCCCGCGGTCCGGGGGCGGGGCCGCCCCGGCCGTCGCCGCCGGCGTCGCAGCCGACTTCCCGTCCGGGGCCGGGCGGGGAAGGAGGGCGGTCAGCTCACGGTCACGACGACCGTCGGGGAGACCGTCTTGTCGTCACCCATGACCCGCAGTTGCTCCTTGCCCTTGGTGTTGAGCTTGCCCGGCAGGGTGTAGCTGCTGCCGTTCTTGACCAGGGTCTTCGCCTGCAGTGTCGTCCACTTGCCGTTGTTCAGGTGCTGGAGCACCAGCTTGCTGCCGACCGGCAGCCCCTTGGTGCGCCCGGTGAAGATGACCTGGTCCCCGACCTTCACCGCGGCCTTGTCGGCCTTGATGGTGATCGACTTGCCGGCGGCCGGACTCGTGCTCGACGGGGACGGCGGCTTCGGACCGGCGGCGGCGAAGGCGTTCACGGCTCCGCCGGTGAGCAGCGCGGCGGACAGCAGGCCTGCGGCGACGCTCCGGGCGCAACGGCTGCGCGGTATCGACTTCACGGTGGCTCCCGTCTCGGGTGTGCCCCCCTCGTGTGAACCTCTGCGAGGCTACCCACCCCCCGGGCGATCGGCGACCGGACGGGTACGGGCGAGGGCCGGGGGGGGGAGGGCGAACGCGAGGTCGGATTACCGCCAGCACGGCTCACCGGCACCGCCTTTCATTGAAACCGCAACCAACTACGAGGAGCGACATATGAACGGCAAGACGGTTCTGGTCACGGGCGGCAGCCGGGGCATCGGCGCGGCCACCGCGCTGCGCCTGGCCACGGCGGGCGCCGATGTGGCGATCACCTACACCGCCGACGAGGCGGCGGCGCTGAAGGTGGTCGACGGGATCCGGGCCCTGGGCCGCCGGGGCGTCGCGGCCCGTGCGGACGCGGGGGACGCGGGCGACGCGGCGGGCGCCGCGGACTGGGCGGCCGGAGCCCTGGGCGGGCTCGACGTACTCGTCAACAACGCGGGCGTCGGGGTACTCGGCCCCCTGGAGGAACTCACCCTGGCCCAGGTCGACCGCGTCCTCGCGGTCAACGTCCGCGGGGCGTTCCTGACCGCTCAGGCCGCGGCCGAGCGGATGGGACCGGGAGGGCGGATCATCACCATCGGCACCTGCATGACCCAGCGCGTGCCGGACCCCGGTGGAACCCTGTACGCGATGAGCAAGTCGGCGCTCACCGGCCTCACCAAGGCCCTCGCCCGCGAGCTCGGCGGACGCGGCATCACCGCGAACATCGTCCACCCGGGCCCGGTCGACACCGACCTGAACCCGGCGGACGGCCCCTACGCGTCATCGCAGACGGCGCTGACCGCCCTCGGCCGGTTCGGCCGCCCCCAGGAGGTCGCGGACATGGTCGCGTTCCTGGCCGGGGACGGGGCCGCGTACGTCACGGGCGCCGAGTTCTCCGTGGACGGCGGGCACGCGGCATGAGGCGCGCCCCCGTCCCCGCCGTCGGCAGGGCGGGGACGGGGGAGCGGGTCGGGGGTGGTCAGCTCACGGCGAGGTCGTCGCCGAGGACGGCGCCCTGGCCGTACCAGCCGTGCAGGTAGACGGTGACCGTGCCGGAGGCGCCGGTGGTGAAGGGCACCGTCAGCCTGGTCCAGGCGGCCGAGCCGGTCCACGTACTGGCGTTCGCGCCGCCCCGGACTCCGAGGTAGGCGTAGCTGCCCTGGACCCAGCCGCTGAGCGTGTAGGCGGTGTTCGGGGCGAGGGTGAGGGTCTGCGCGCATTCTCCGGTGCGGTCACCGGCGGGGGTGGCCCGGACGGCGTACGCGCCCCCGTGCGCGGGGGAGCTCACCACGGTGCCGCCGCTCTCGCAGGTCCACGGCGCGAGCGAACCGCTCTCGAAGCCGCCGTTGACGAGGACGCCGCTGCCTCCGCCCGGCCCGGACACGGTGAGCGTGAACGCGGCCGTACGGGTGAACGCGGTCCCGGTGCCGGTGACGGTGAGCGCGTAGGTCCCGGGCGGGGCCGAGGCCGGGGCGGCGACCGTGAGCAGGGCGGTGCCGCCCGCGGTGACGGAGCCCGGGGCGACGGTGGCCGTCACGCCGGGCGGGGCACCGGCGACCGTCAGCGCGACGGGCTGCGGGGTGCCCGCGGTGACCCGGGTGGCGACGGTGGCGGTGGTGGTGCCGCCGGGGGCGACCGAGGCGGAGCCGGGCGTGACGGAGACCGAGAAGTCGTCGGCGACGGGTCCCGCGTCCCGGGTGAAGGGCGCGAAGGTGTGGGCGAAGTACCAGGGGTCCTGGGCGATGCCGGAGCAGGTGTCGGAGCCCCCGGTGCCGGGGCAGCCGCCGTTGTCGCGCTGGAGCGCCCAGAAGGAGAGGGTGTTGATGCCCTTGGCGACGGCCCAGTCGTAGACGGCGGTGGCGTCGGCGGTGGTGAAGGTCTCGGCGGGCCCGTAGTCGTCGATGCCGGGCATCTCGGTGACACCGGCCATGCCCCACAGTTCGGCGGACGTCTTGGCCGGGTACAGCGTGGCGAGCTGCCCGTACAGGCCGGTGACGGCGCTCTGGGTGTCCGCCGCCATGTGGTGGGCGGCACCGTCGTAGTAGTCGAAGGTCATCAGGTTGACGACGTCGACCCGGGCGCCGGCCGTCTTCGCGCTCTTGAGGACGGCCAGCCCGCTGCTCGCGAGTCCGCTCGTGGTGGTCGGGAGGGTGTAGGAGACCTGGAGGGGGCGGCCGCTCGCGGCGGCCCAGTCCTGCACCTTCTTGATGGCCTGGTTGCGGCGGTCGATCCCGGCCTTGTTGGTCAGGGAGTTGTCCTCGATGTCCATGTCCAGACGGGTGACGTCGTAGGTGGTGATCACCTTCTGGTAGGCGGCGGCGATCGAGTCGACGCTGGTGCAGCTGTCCGCGATCTCGGTGCCGCCGTTGTCGGCCGCGTAGCCGCCGAAGGAGGGGATGACGTCGCCGCCGCGCGAGCGGAGGGTGGTGAAGTCGGCGCCGAAGACGGAGGAGGCGATGGGCTGGGCCGTCGAGCCGTTCCAGTACGGGGTGCAGGAGCCCTTGGCCTCGGTCTGGACGAAGGCCATGGTCAGGTACTTGGCCCCGGACTTCTGCGCGAGGTCGGCGGGGCTGTCGGAGGAGTACGCCTCGAAGTAGGGCGCGAAGACGTGTGCGGGCAGTGGGGCCGGCGCGGCCTGCGCGGGGCCCGCGCCTGCCGCGACGAGGAGCCCGGCACTGGCGGCGAGCGTGGCGAACGCCGCCGTTAACGGGCGGACGGAACGCGAGGGGTGTCTCAACGAAGCTCCCGGTGGGGCGCGAGCGAACGGACGGACGCCCCATGATTGGTCTGGACCAACCATCGGGTCAAGGGTCCGGGCGCCCCCGGATCCGTCCGGTCGCCGTGCGGCGCAAGGAGGTTCAGTGCAGGATGCCCGCCCGCCGGGCCGCCCCGAGCCAGGAGGGGAACTCCGAGAGCAGGCGGTCGTAGAGCTCGGCGTCCGAGAGCCGGTCGATGTCGTCGACGGCGAAGAAGCCGACGTTGTCGACCCGGCGCCCCGGCATGGTGTCGAAGCGCTCCAGCACGCCGAAGCCGGCCCGGCCCAGACCCACGAACTGCCAGAACACCGGCTCCTCCACGGCCTCGCGCAGTTCCCGCTCGATCTCGGCGTTGCGGTAGACGCCGCCGTCGGAGAAGAACAGCACCAGGGTCGGCGCCGGAGCCGGGTGGGAGCGTACGTAGGCGCGCACCTCGGCGATCACCTTCTGCTCCTCGTTCTGGAAACCGACCTCCCGCATGTCGATCTGGCCGGGGATCAGTCCGCGGGGCGGCTTCTTGCGGCCGAAGAGGCTCATCTGGCCGACGCGCACGTGCAGTCGCAGCCACTGCGGAAGGTCACCGACGGCGAGGTCCGGCAGCCGGGCCGGGTTGCTCGCGAAGGTCCAGGCCTGCATCTCGCCGTCGTCGTCGAGCTGCGCCGCGACGGCCGCCATCCGTTCCACCACCGAGGCGACGGTGCCCCGGGAGTAGAGCGCGCTCATCGAACCCGAGGCGTCGAGGACGAGGATCACCCGCGCGGTCACGCCCGCGGCGCCGTTCTTGCTCAGGCTGACGGCGACCTGTTGCTTGCGCAGGGAGAGACGGCCGCGCATGTCCTCCGGGAGCCGCTCCTCCCCCTTGGCCATCCGGACGGCGGGGGCGGGTACGGCCGGTACCGGTGCGGGCGCGGCGGCGGGCGGCCTCGGGGCGGCCACGACCGGGGCGACGGGCCGGGCGGGCGCGGGGGCCGGGGCGGAAGCCAGCGGGGTCGCCGCCGCCGGAGGCGCGTCGTCGACGGTGATCCCGAAGTCCGTCGCCAGTCCGGCGAGTCCGCTCGCGTAACCCTGCCCCACCGCCCGGAACTTCCAGACGCCGGCCCGCCGGTAGAGCTCACCGCTCACGAAGGCCGTCTCGGGCCCGGCGGTCATGTCGAAGCGGACGAGTTCGGCCCCGGACCCCGCGTCGAGGAGCAGCAGGTGCAGTCCGGGGACCCGGCCGAAGGTGCCCCCGTCCGCGGAGGCGCAGAGCACGACCCGTTCGACGCCCGGCTCCAGGGCCGCCAGGTTCACCTCCAGCGCGTCCGCGCCCGGCCGCTTGCCGAGGTGGCGTACGGCGCCGGAGGCGTGGACCGGCTGGTTGTAGAACACGAAGTCGCCGTCGGAACGGACCCGCCCGCCGCCCGCGAGCAGCAGGGCCGACGCGTCCAGGTCCGGCACGCCCGGCCCCGGCCGCCAGCCGAGCACCACTCTCACGGAAGCCGCCGCGACCTGCAGGTTGGCGCCTTTGCTCAGTGTCGTCACGACGCACAGTCTGCCGGGTGGGCCGCCGCTCCCGGTAGGAGTACGGGACGACGGCACGGGGTCGTTCAGGAAGCCCGGCGGGTGCGCTGCGGGAGGGACGAGGCGGCGGGGCGCTCCCGCTCCTCGGGGGCGCCCTCCGGGGCGTCGGTGTCGATGGCGCGGACCATCAGCGGGGAACTGCCCGTGGGGCCGCCGGCGGTGGCGCGCAGCCGGTAGTGCTCGGTGCGTACGGCGTCGCGGGAGAGCGGCGAGCCGCCGTCGTAGAGGGAGTACGGCTTGAGGTCGCCGGCGATGCGCAGTTCGGCCGGGCCCCACCGGCCGGTGCCCGGGTCCCGGCGCTCCAGCAGGAGGGAGGCCTCCGGGCCCGGGGTGTCCCCCGGCTCCGGGCCGAACCCCTCCATCTGGAAGGCGAGCAACAGGTGCCGGTAGGCCTCGGAGTTGCCGTTGCGCAGGGTCACCGTGAACTCCTGCGCGGGGCCACCACGGACGAGGTCGAGCCGCCCGCCCGGGGTGGTGACGGACATCGACAGACGGGTGGCGGGAGCCGGGGGCGGCGCCGCTGCCGGGCCGGCCGGCGGCGCGGCCGGCGGCGGGGTCGGCG
>NZ_JBFRER010000089.1:0-30878 GCF_052114405.1 Streptomyces sp. M-16
GTCGCGGTCCGCGCCGGCGTCCGCGCCGCGCGGCACGCAACCCGCGGCCCCCTCGGGGTTCGAGCCCCGTGGCGCGGAGAGCGGCGCCGACGCCGCCCCCGCCGCCGCCCCGGTCCCTCCCGCGGAGGCGACCCGGGCCGTCTTCGAGGAGATGGCCGAGCGCGCCGTACGTCCCGCCGGGCTGATCCGCCGGACCTTGGCCCGCGCCCTGGACTCCCTCGTCCTCGCCGGGGTCGCGACGGCCGCCGCGCTGCCCCTCGTACCGGAGGCGACGGCCCACGTACAGGTCAAGGTCGACGAGGCGCGGGCGAGCGGGCGCACCACCACGGTCTGGCTGCTCGACGGCACCATCACCGGCTACCTGGGTCTGGTCCTGGCGGCCGTCCTCGTCTTCGGGGTGTTCTACGAGGCCCTGCCCACCGCCCGTTGGGGCCGCACCCCGGGCAAGAAGCTGTTCGGGGTCCGCGTGCTGGCCGCCGCCACCCTGCGTCCGCCGGCCTTCGGGGCGGCCCTGCGGCGCTGGCTGGTGTACGCCCTGCTCGGCCTGCCGGGGAGCCTGTGGTGCCTGGTGGACCGCCCCCGCCGCCGGGCCTGGCACGACCGGGCCGCCGGGACGTACGTGGCCCGGTGACCGCCGCGGCGGGGCCGAGGCGGGGGCCGGTACCCCGAACGGACGCGGTCCCGTTGCGGACCGCGCGGACCCGGGTTCGACTCGGGCCATGAGTACCGACCAGCCGCCGGGCCAGCCGCCCGAGGACGACCCGTTCCTCAAGAAGCCCCAGGAACCGACGCCTCCGTCGGGCGGTTCGCCGTACGGCTCCCCGCCTCCGCCCCCCGGCGGCGGCAGCCCGCCCCCGCCGCCGCCGGGGGGCGGCGGGTACCCCCCGCCCCCGCCCYCGTACGGCGGCGGCGGAGACCCGTACGGCGGGGGAGGCGGCTACGGCATGCCCGACCCGCTCGCCGGGATGCCCCCGCTCGCCGACTTCGGCAGGCGGCTCGCGGCGCGCGTCATCGACGTGCTCATCGTCGGGGTGCCGCTGTTCCTCATCCAGCTGGCGTTCGGCAGGGACCGGTACATGGTCGACACGAACAAGGGGGAGGACGTCAGCGAGGTCATCACGAAGTCGTACAACGGTTCGGGCCTGTTGTGGACGCTCGTCTCGATCGTCGCGTACGTCGGCTACGACTGGTGGCTCACCAAGCAGAGCGGGCGAACGGTCGGCAAGAAGGCCATGGGCCTGCGCGTCGCGATGCTGAACGACGGCAGCGTGCCCCCCTCGAACGCCTCGCTCGGCCGCGCCGCCGTGCTCTGGATCCCGACCCTGGTGTGCTGCTTCTGCCTGTGGCCGCTCGCCCTGATCGTGTCGATGCTCGTCGACAAACCGTACCGGCAGGGCCTGCACGACAAGGTGGGCAAGACCGTGGTGGTCAAGACGACGTAGCCGCGTACACGTACGCGTACGGGTCCGCGCGGGCGGCCGTCCCTCCGGGGGTGGCCGCCCGCTCCGGTGTTCCCGCTCAGAGGTGGACGGGGTGCTCGGCGGGGGCCGTTCGCGGTTCGGGCACCCGGTGGGCGTCCGGGGCGGTGGCGGTGGCGGCCGCCGGCCCCGTCCGCCCCGCGGCGTGCCGGCCGCGCCGGCGCGGCTGCGGCACGGTGAGGGCGACCAGCAGCCCGAGGGCGAGCGCGGCCGCGGAGATGACGGCGACGCCGAGCCCCGTGCTCGTCTGCGAGAGCAGCAGCATGGCGATCGTCGACACGATGACGGTGGCGGAGCCGTAGGCGAGCTGTGCGGCAGTCGGACGCGGCATGGCGTGTTCCGTCCTCAAGGCGGGGAGGGGGAGTCGGCTCGACCGGTCGCGCGTCAAGTGACTCCAGGACGGGATGCCCGAGCCGCACCGGAAGTAAGCGTGACCTTACCCACGGTGTCGCAGCACGGGGGGCGCACGGGTTCACGTGATGCGCCGTCACCGGCCCCCACGGAGGGCCCTTCGCCCTGGATGACCCCCGTTGGCAACGGAACGTCCGAATAGCGGAACTCCTTGACCGCATAGTGCAGTTGTAAGGAAGAAGTCAAGGTCTGTCTTTTCTTTAGACTCTCCGGTCAAATGTCGTCACTTGAGACGCGCGCCGCGCGGAACCCCCCGCTCCTATGGAGACGTTCCGACCTACGTTGCGGCCGCGGGAGGGGAACGACATCAAGTGACCGGCAATTCCGTCAGACGACGCACCCTGCGCACCCTGGCCATCGGTGTGACCATGGCCGCCTGCGCGACCAGCGCCACCTTCTTCACCGTCACCGCGGCCCAGGCGGACAACAAGGGCCCCGGCGTCTCCGCTTCCGACCGGCAGGACCCGACCGCTCCTGCCAAGCTCGTCGACCACGACCTCAAGGGGCCGTTCAGCGAGCAGCAGGAGAAGCAGAAGAAGGCCGCCCTGGAGCAGGTGCTGAGCGGCAAGAAGGACGTCGAGCAGCGCGGCGCCTCGAAGGTCGTCAAGCTCGACGACAAGAAGTACGTCGAGCTGGGCCGCGAGAAGACCGACAAGATCTTCACGATCCTCGTCGAGTTCGGCGACCAGGTCGACAACACGACCATGTTCGACCCGGACGGCCCCGACGGCCCGAAGCCGCCGGCGCCGAAGTACGGCGGCACCCCCGGCCCGCTGCACAACCAGATCGCGCAGCCGGACCGCGCGAACAACAACAGCACGGCCTGGCAGAAGGACTACAGCCGCGACCACTTCCAGGACCTGTACTTCGGTACCGGCCAGGGCAAGGACTCGCTGAAGACCTACTACGAGAAGACCTCCTCGGGTCGTTACTCGGTCGACGGCCAGGTCGCCGACTGGGTCAAGATCCCGTACAACGAGGCCCGTTACGGCTCGAACTACTGCGGCCAGACCAACTGCTCCAACGTGTGGGACACCGTCAAGGACGGCGTCAACGCGTGGGTGGAGGCCCAGAAGAAGGCCGGCAAGACCGACGCCGAGATCAAGGCCACGCTGGCGCAGTACGACCAGTGGGACCGCAACGACTACGACGGCGACGGCAACTTCAACGAGCCCGACGGCTACATCGACCACTTCCAGATCGTCCACGCGGGCGAGGACGAGTCGGCCGGCGGCGGCGTGCAGGGCACCAACGCGCTGTGGGCGCACCGCTGGTACGCCTACGGCACCGACGTCGGCAAGACCGGCCCGGCGAACAACAAGGCCGGCGGTACCCAGATCGGCGACACCGGCATCTGGGTCGGCGACTACACGATGCAGCCGGAGAACGGCGGCCTCGGCGTCTTCGCGCACGAGTACGGCCACGACCTCGGTCTGCCGGACCTCTACGACACCTCCGGCGGCGGCGACAACTCCGTCGGCTTCTGGTCCCTGATGTCGGCCGGCTCCTGGCTCGGCGACGGCAAGGAGTCCATAGGCAACGTCCCCGGCGACATGACCGCCTGGGACAAGCTGCAGCTGGGCTGGCTGAACTTCGACAAGGCCAAGGCCGCGACGAAGTCCACCCACAAGCTGGGTGTGTCGGCGTACAACACCAAGGATAAGCAGGCGCTGCTCGTCGAGCTGCCGAAGAAGCAGGTCAAGACCGACATCGTCGCTCCCGCCGAGGGCTCCTCGCAGTGGTGGAGCAACATGGGTGACGACCTGAAGAACACCCTCACCCGCTCCGTCGACCTGACGGGCAAGAAGTCCGCCGCCCTTTCCCTCAAGGGCTGGTGGGACATCGAGCAGGACTACGACTTCCTCTACACCGAGGTGTCCACGGACGGCGGCGCCACCTGGACCGCGCTGGGCGGCACCGCCGACGGTGCGGCCATCCCGAACGACGCCTCCGGCAGCCCGTCGCTGACCGGTGTCTCCGGCGCCTGGAAGTCCCTGAACTTCCCGCTCGACGCCTACGCGGGCAAGAAGGTCGACGTCCGCTTCCGCTACCAGACGGACGGCGGCGCGGGCGGCAAGGGCTTCGCCGCCGACGCCCTCAACCTGACCGCGGACGGCGCCACCGTCTTCGCCGACGGTGCCGAGAACGGCGACAACGGCTGGACCGCCAAGGGCTTCTCCCGCCAGGGCGCCGGCTTCACCAAGGAGTACGCGCAGTACTACCTGGCCGAGAACCGCCGCTACGTCTCGTACGACTCGACCCTCAAGGTCGGCCCGTACAACTTCGGCTTCGCCAACACCAAGCCGGGCTGGGTCGAGCACTACCCGTACCAGGACGGCCTGCTGCTGTGGCTCTGGGACACCTCCCAGAAGGACAACAACACCAGCCAGCACCCGGGCTCCGGTCTGATCCTGCCGATCGACGCCAACGCCAAGCCGATGAAGTGGTCGGACGGCACCCTGCTGCGGAACAAGATCCAGCCGTACGACGCCCCGTTCAGCGCCTACTCGACGGACGCGTTCACGCTGCACAAGAACGGTGAGGCGCTCTTCGTCAAGCCGAAGCCGGCCCAGCTGGTCTTCGACGACCACAAGGGCAAGTACTGGTACGAGGAGAACCCGACCGGTTCGGTGAAGGTCACTGACACCAACACCAAGATCAAGATCGCGAAGGAGACCTACGACGGCCTCCAGATGACGGTCGAGGTCGGCCCCGCCGCTAAGTAACTCCGTAAAACCGCAGGTCACAGCATGATCGGCCGTCGCCCTCTAGCGGGCGGCGGCCGATCGCGTTTAGATGCGGTGCGAGTTCTGTTATTGACGGGGGAGCTGAAGATCATGCCAGGTGGAGGTTTCGTCAGACTGCCGGGCGGCAGCGTGGTGGTCGCGCTGACGCTGCCGCGGCCGACGGGAGAGGGCGGAAACGTCCGCGTGCTGGTGCACGCCGCGAACCGGGCCCGCGCCCTGACCAGGCTGCGGAACCTCGGCATGCGGGCCGTCTACCTGCGCGGCAACGCCCAGCCGCCCACCCCGGACGAGGTCACGGCCGTCCTCCACCATCCCGACGGCCTGCTGTGGCGCTGCGCACCGGACCGCGCCACGGAACTCTGGCACCCGATCCGCGCCCTCCTGGGCAACGCCTAGGCCGGCTCTCAGCCGAGGCCGCGCAAGGCCCGCAGGAGGGCCGTGGCCGCCCCGGCGGGCCGCGCCGGGGTTCCGGGTCAGCGAGGGCCCGGGGCGTCGCCCACGAGGGCCACGCCCGCCGTGCGCAGGTCGTCCAGGGCGCGGGTGGTGGTGTGGGGGGCCACGGCGGCCGTGAGGTCCAGCAGGACGCGGGTGGCGAACCCGGCGCGGGCCGCGTCGAGGGCGGTGGCCTTCACGCAGTGGTCGGTGGCGATGCCGACCACGTCGACCTCGCTCACCATGCGCTCGCGGAGCCAGTCCGCGAGCGTCACGCCGTTCTCGTCGGCCCCCTCGAAACCGCTGTACGCGGCCTCGTAGGCGCCCTTGTCGAAGACGGCGGCGACCGCGCCGGAGGCGACGGCCGGGGCGAAGTTCGGGTGGAAGCCGACGCCCTCGGTCCCGGCGACGCAGTGCACGGGCCAGGAGGTCTCGTAGTCGGGCTCGGCCGGGGGGCGCGCGAAGTGCGGACCGGGGTCGACGTGGTGGTCGCGGGTGGCGACCACGTGCCGGTAGCCGGCGGTGCTCTGCCCGATCAGCTCGGTGATCGCGGCGGCGACGTCGGCCCCGCCCGTGACGGCGAGGCTGCCGCCCTCGCAGAAGTCGTTCTGTACGTCGACGACGATCAGTGCGCGGTGCATGTCACGTGCCTTTCGGCTGGTTGGTGTGCGGCGGGCCCTGCGGGGGCTCTTCCCCCGCCCCGCCCCTACCCGAAACGGGCCCCCGCCCGCTCCGTCCGGCGGCTCAGAGGTACTCCGTCGGGATCACGGCCTCGCCGCGGGAGAGCTGCGTCGCCGAGAGGGGCAGTGCGGCGCGGGCCGCCAGGTGGCGGTCGCGGGCGGCCTCCAGGGGCTCGCGGGCCACCACCTCGCCCGCCTTGACGAGCTGGGTCAGCAGCTGGTGGTCGGCCAGGGCGGTCGGCACCGGGCCGGTGCCGACGACCTCCGCCTCGGCGATCCCGTCCGCGTCCACCCGGCGCGCGGCCCACTTGCGCCCGCCGATGGAGGTCTTGCCGCCGGAGGACTTCTTCGCCACCGGGGCCAGGGCGGCCTTCGGGTCGGCGGAGACCGCCCGCGCGACCAGCTTGTAGACCATCGAGCACGTCGGGTGCCCGCTGCCCGTCACCAGCTGGGTGCCGACCCCGTACGCGTCCACCGGCGCCGCCGCCAGCGAGGCGATGGCGTACTCGTCCAGGTCCGAGGTGACCACGATCCGCGTGTTCACCGCGCCGAGCTCGTCCAGCTGCTGCCGCACCCGGTGCGCGACCAGCAGCAGGTCGCCGGAGTCGATCCGGACGGCGCCCAGGTCGGTGCCCGCCAGCTCCACGGCGGTGCGGACGGCCTCGGCCACGTCGTAGGTGTCCACCAGCAGGGTGGTGCCCCGGCCCAGCGAGGCCACCTGGGCGGTGAACGCGTCCCGCTCGCTGTCGTGCACGAGGGTGAAGGCGTGCGCGCTGGTGCCGACCGTCGGGATCCCGTACCGGAAGCCGGCCGCCAGGTCGGAGGTGGAGGCGAAGCCGCCCACGTACGCCGCCCGCGCCGAGGCGACGGCGGCCAGCTCGTGGGTGCGCCGTGCGCCCATCTCGATCAGGGGCCGGCCGCCGGCGGCGGAGGCCATCCGGGAGGCGGCGGCCGCGATGGCGGAGTCGTGGTTGAGGATCGACAGGATCACGGTCTCCAGCAGCACGCACTCGGCGAAGCTGCCCTCGACCCGCAGGAGCGGCGATCCGGGGAAGTAGACCTCCCCCTCCGGGTAGCCCCAGATGTCACCCGAGAAGCGGTACGAGGCCAGCCAGTCCAGCGTCCGCATGTCGACGACGGCCCGTTCCCGCAGGAACTCCAGCACCGCGCCGTCGAAGCGGAAGTTCTCGACGGCGTCCAGCACGCGCCCGGTGCCGGCGACGACTCCGTAGCGCCGGCCCTCGGGCAGCCGCCGGGTGAAGACCTCGAAGACCGAGCGCCGGTCGGCGGTGCCGTTGGCCAGGGCGGCCTGCAGCATCGTGAGCTCGTAATGGTCCGTGAAGAGCGCTGTCGACGGCACGTCCACCGGCAGGCCCAGGTCCGCAGGGTTCATGTCACGGATGCTAGCGCACATCTCGTCAAAGTGACGAGATGTAGGGGCCCGTTTGTGCGACGGACCCTCCTCAGTGGCAGCATGGGACAAGTGAGTGTTGCTCCCATTGAGATCGAACGCACCGAAGCGGCCGAAGAGACCTTCGCGGTCCCCGAACCCGACGTCCCGTGGGTGACCCTGGTGCACAACGACCCGGTCAACCTCATGAGCTACGTGACGTACGTGTTCCAGGCGTACTTCGGCTACCCCAAGGACAAGGCGACCAGGCTGATGCTCGACGTCCACCACAAGGGCCGGGCGGTCGTGTCCAGCGGCAGCCGCGAGGAGATGGAACGGGACGTGCAGGCCATGCACGGCTACGGGCTCTGGGCGACCCTCTCGCAGGACCGCTTCTGATGGGCGGCGTGTTCGAGACCCGCGAGGGCGGCGGCGCCGTCGTGGCCCTGGACGGGATCGAGATCTCGATCCTGCGCTCCCTCGCCGTGCAGCTGCTGGAGCTGATCGGCCCCGGAGAGCCGGAGCCCGCGGCGGACGCCGACCCGCTGGCCGTGCTCTTCGCCTCCGACGGCCCCACCGAACCCCCCTCCGACCCGGCGCTGGCCCGGCTCTTCCCCGACGCCTACGGAGGCCCCGGCGCGGCCGAGGGGCAGGGCGAGGGCGAGGAGGAGCTGCGGGCACGCTCGGCGGAGTTCCGCCGCTTCACCGAGAACGACCTGCGCACCCGCAAGCGGGAGGACGCGCTGGCCGTCGTGCGCAGCCTCGACGGGCTCACCCCGGACGGCGAGGGGGCGGCCCTGCTGGAGCTGACCGAGGAGCTGCCGCTGCGCTGGCTCGGGGCCCTCAACGACCTGCGGCTGACCATCGCGGCGCGCCTGGACATCTCCTATGACGACGAGAGCGCGGCGCTCTTCCGTCTTCCGGACGACGATCCGCGCAAGCCGATGGTGATGGCCTACCTCTGGCTCGGCGGCCTCCAGGAAACGCTCATCGAGACCCTTTAGCCGCGCATCGGCCACACGAGGTTCGCTCAGCGGACGCTCAAATCCGGATAACGATCAGATCACCACCATGTGGTGATCTGATCTATTTCAGGGTCTATGTCCTGATTTATTTATGTCGTGCGTCACATTTCGACCCCTCGATCACCCGTAAGCACGTGATAAATCTTCACGACCGCCGACGGGGCGCCACCCATGCCCCCCGGCCTGCTTGAACCGGCTGACCGCCGGCGTGCAACTCCATCCGTATCCGGGGGGATCGAGGACCCGATCCGCAGCCAGTGAAGGCGCGGGTCGGCGTGGAGAAAGGCGCACCAGACATGACCTCTGTGCAGGTCGAGCAGCACGACAGGACGCCCGGCGAGGGCGCGCAGGGCGAGGGCGACGGCGAGGGGTACCACCGCGCGCTCGGGGCCCGCCAGATCCAGATGATCGCCATCGGCGGAGCCATCGGCACCGGCCTGTTCCTCGGGGCGGGCAAGGCCATCTCGAAGGCCGGCCCGAGCCTCATCCTGGCCTACGCCATCGCGGGCCTGGTCATCTTCTTCATCATGCGGGCCCTGGGCGAGCTGCTCATGTACCGCCCCGTGTCCGGCTCCTTCTCGGACTACGCCCGCGAGTTCCTGGGCCCGTTCTGGGGGTACGCGACCGGCTGGACGTACTGGCTGTTCTGGGTGGTCACCGGCATCACCGAGGTCACCGCGGCCGCCAAGTACATGTCGTACTGGACCCACGACAGCTTCCCGCAGTGGGCGTACGCGCTGATCTTCACGGTCATCCTCTACGCGGCCAACCTGATCTCCGTGAAGCTCTTCGGCGAGCTGGAGTTCTGGTTCTCCATGGTCAAGGTCACCGCCATCGTCGGCATGATCCTGATCTGCGCCGGCATCCTCACCGTCGGCTTCTCGGACGCCGCCGCCACCGCCTCCGTCTCCAACCTCTGGAGCGACCGCGGCTTCTTCCCCAACGGCATCGGCGAGACGCTGATGACCCTGCAGATCGTGATGTTCGCCTTCCTCGCGGTCGAGCTGGTCGGCGTCACCGCCGGCGAGTCCAAGGACCCCGCGAAGACCCTGCCCAAGGCCATCAACACCGTGCCGTGGCGCATCGCCGTCTTCTACGTCGGCGCGCTCATCATGATCATGTCGGTCATCCCGTGGTCGAACTTCAAGGCCGGCGAGAGCCCCTTCGTGCTGGCCTTCGAGAAGATGGGCCTCGGCGTCGGCGCCGCGATCGTCAACTTCGTCGTCCTGACCGCCGCGCTGTCCTCCTGCAACTCGGGCATGTACTCCACCGGCCGCATGCTGCGCGACCTCGCGATCAACGGCCAGGGCCCGAAGGTCTTCACCAAGCTCACCCGGAGCGGCACCCCGCTCGTCGGCACCACCTTCTCCGCCGCGCTGATGCTGGTGGGCGTCTGGATCAACTACGTCGCCCCGGGCAAGGCCTTCGACTACGTCGTCTCCTTCGCCACCATCTCCGGCATGTGGGCCTGGATCATGATCCTGGTCTGCCAGATCCGCTACCGCGCCAAGGCCGACCGCGGCGAGCTGCCGCAGTCCACCTTCCGCGCCCCCGGCGCCCCCTGGACCAGCTGGTTCGCCCTGCTCTTCATCGGCATGGTCATCGTGATGATGGGCGTCGACAAGGACTCCCGCGTCTCGCTGTACTGCGCGCCGCTGTGGGGCCTGATCCTCGGCGCCTCCTACCTCGTCCTCAAGAAGCGCAACCCGAGCGGCGCGGCCTTCAACAAGGCCGAGAAGGCCTCGCAGTCGGCCTGAGCGCCACCTCCCGGACCGTGGGTCCCGGCCGCCTGCCACGGCCGGGAAGCACGCCCCCGCGGGCCTCGTGTCCATCATTCGGGCCCTCCCGTACCGCTCCTCGGTACGGGAGGGCCCGTCTGCTTATCCTGTCGCTCATGCTGACCCTCACCCAGGACCTGTACGACCGGATCGTCGAGCACGCCCGCAAGGACCACCCCGACGAGGCGTGCGGCATCGTGGCCGGCCCGGCCGGCACCGGGCGCCCCGAGCGGTTCGTCCCCATGCTCAACGCGGCCCGCTCGCCCACGTTCTACGAGTTCGACTCGAAGGATCTGCTGAAGCTCTACCGCGAACTGGACGACCGCGACGAGGAGCCGGTGATCGTCTACCACTCCCACACCGCGACCGAGGCCTACCCCTCGCGCACCGACATCACGTACGCGAACGAGCCCGGGGCGCACTACGTCCTGGTCTCCACGGCCGACCAGGACGGCCTCGGAGCGTTCCAGTTCCGGTCCTACCGGATCGTCGACGGAGTGATCACGGAGGAAGAAGTGCAGGTCGTCGAGGGCTACTGACCAGTATGTGAGCGGATGTGGTCCACGATGCGGGATCACACTCCAAACGGGGGACCGGGAATCGTTAACATGACCGCATGGTTTCCCACGACGTGAGCATCGAGACGCCCGGCAGGCTGCTGCTCGTGGCGCGGCTGCACGTCGACCTGTGCCGCCTCGCCAGCGCCATCTGTCCTGCCGCCTGAGCACCCCGGCCCCCGCGCGGGGCCGCAAGAGCCGCGCGCCCGCACTTCCCTTCACGCCCTCCCGACACTGGAGCCTGCTGCCATGGCCATCGAGGTCCGCATCCCCACCATCCTCCGCACCTACACCGACGGCGAGAAGGCCGTCCACGGTGAAGGCGCGACCCTCGCCGACCTGCTCGCCGACCTGGAAACCCGTCACAAGGGCATCGAGGAGCGCATCGTCGACGGCGGCCAGCTGCGCCGCTTCGTGAACGTCTACCTCAACGACGAGGACGTCCGCTTCCTCGACGGCATCTCCACCGCCCTCAAGGACGGCGACAGCGTCACCATCCTCCCGGCCGTGGCCGGCGGCTCGAAGTAATGCGCTACGACTCCCCGCTCGCGGCGGTCGGCAACACCCCGCTGGTCCGGCTGCCGCGACTGTCGCCTTCGGCGGACGTCCGCATCTGGGCCAAGCTGGAGGACCGCAACCCGACCGGCTCGATCAAGGACCGCCCCGCGCTCCACATGGTCGAGCAGGCGGAGAAGGACGGCCGCCTCTTCCCCGGCTGCACCATCCTGGAACCCACCTCCGGCAACACGGGCATCTCGCTCGCCATGGCCGCGAAGCTCAAGGGCTACCGGATCGTGTGCGTGATGCCGGAGAACACCTCGCAGGAGCGCCGGGACCTTCTCGCGATGTGGGGAGCCGAGATCATCTCGTCGCCGGCGGCGGGCGGCTCCAACACCGCCGTGCGGGTGGCCAAGGAACTGGCCGCCGAGCACCCCGACTGGGTGATGCTCTACCAGTACGGCAACCCGGACAACGCGGGCGCCCACTACGCGACGACGGGCCCCGAGATCCTCGCCGACCTGCCCTCCATCACCCACTTCGTGGCGGGCCTCGGTACGACCGGCACCCTGATGGGCGTCGGCCGCTACCTGCGCGAGCACGTCCCGGGCGTGAAGATCGTCGCCGCCGAGCCGCGCTACGACGACCTCGTCTACGGCCTGCGCAACCTCGACGAGGGCTTCGTCCCGGAGCTCTACGACGCCTCGGTGCTGACGACCCGCTACTCGGTCGGCTCCGCGGACGCGGTCACCCGCACCCGCGATCTGCTCCGCGAGGAGGGCATCTTCGCGGGCGTCTCCACGGGCGCGGCGCTGCACGCGGCGATCGGCGTCGGCCGCAAGGCGGTGGCGGCGGGGGAGACGGCGGACATCGTGTTCGTCGTGGCCGACGGCGGCTGGAAGTACCTGTCGACGGGCGTCTACACGGCGGCCACGACGGAAGAGGCCATCGAGGTCCTCCAGGGCCAGCTCTGGGCCTGACCCCCGGGGCCTGACCCCGGGACTCCTCCCCGCCCGGCCGGCCGCCGGGCGGGCGGGGCGTCACGCGGGACCGGGGCCGAGGAGCTCCGCGAGCACCGCGGCGTGGGCGGCGGCCGGGTCGCGGACCGCGGTCAGCAGGGTCACCGTGCCCGACGCCGCCACCTCCCGCAGCCGATCCAGCTCCGCCACCGCCTCCGGCTCCGCCAGCTCCGCCTCGTAGCGCCGCCGGAACTCCGCGGCGGAACCGCCCCCGTGGAACCATCTCCGCAGCTCCGCCGACGGCGCCAGTGCCCGCGGCCACTCGTCCACCGCGGCCGCCGCCTTCGACAGCCCCCGCGGCCACAGCCGGTCCACGAGCACCCGCACCCCGTCCGCCCCCGGCTCGGGGGGATCGTAGACGCGCCGCAGCCGGATCACCCCGCTCCGCCGCCCAGCCCCTTGGCCTCGTCCCACACCACCGGGTCCACCGTCCCCGTCCGCGTCCCGAACTCCCACAGCGACACCTCCTCCGGCCGGTCCGCCTCCAGGAAGGAGACGCGCCCCTGGGAGCCGACGACCCCGGGCGGCAGCGGGATCACCCCGGGGCGCCGGTCGTCGTACTTCCCGGTGATCCACGCGACCCGCGCCCGTTCCCCGTGCCGGCGCACCGACAGGACCAGGCACGGCCGGCCGTCGGCCAGACACCACAGCTCACCGGCCCGTACGGAGGGCGGCGGCCCCGGCCCGTGGGGTCCGCCCGGGGCCCGGCGGACCGGCCGCGCCCGCCGTGGGATCAGCACCACCACCGCCACGGCGACCGCCGCCAGCACGGCGGGCCACCAGGACGTGTCCATATTCCGACCGTAGTCGCGCCCCGGGGCCCCGGCGCGGCAACGCCCGTCCCCCCTGTCGCTCCCCTGGGTGACAGCGCAGGTGATTCCCCCCACAACGGCCTGCCGCGGAGGAGCGACCGGAGGTTTCGCGCCTTACGCTCGACCCACGCACGGCCCGCATTCCGTCCACGGACCGTCCACGGAGGTTCACGCTCCATGAAGCTCACCGTCGTCGGCTGTTCGGGGTCCTTCCCGTCCGCGGATTCGGCATGTTCGAGCTATCTCGTCGAGGCCGACGGCTTCCGGCTGCTCCTCGACATGGGCAACGGCTCCCTCGGCGCGCTCCAGCGCCACTGCGGGCTCTACGACCTCGACGCGATCTTCCTGAGTCACCTGCACGCCGATCACTGCATCGACATGTGCGCGTACTTCGTCGCCCGCTACTACCGGCACGAGGGCGGCCGCTGCGGGGCCCTCCCCGTCTACGGGCCCGAGGGCACCGAGCAGCGGCTGACCACGGCCTACGAGGACGTCCCCGACGCGCGCTCCATGAGCGAGGTCTTCGACTTCCGCACCCTGAAGTCCGGCGGCTTCGAGATCGGCCCGTTCACGGTGCGCACCGAGCGGGTCAGCCACCCGGTGGAGTCGTACGGCATCCGCGTGGAGCACGGCGGCCGTTCGCTGGTGTACTCCGGGGACACGGGTGCCTGCCCGGAGCTGGCGGCGCTGGCCGAGGGCGCCGACCTGTTCCTGTGCGAGGCCTCCTTCACGGACGGCAAGGAGGACGTCCCCGACCTGCACCTCAACGGGCGCGAAGCCGGCGAGTACGCGCGCGGCGGTGGCGTGGGGCGGCTCGTGCTGACGCACATCCCGCCGTGGACGGACGCCGAGCGCAACCTGGCCGACGCGCGGGCGGTCTACGACGGCCGCGTGGACCTCGCCCGGCCGGGCGCCGTCTACGAGGTCTGACGCGCGGCGCGTCCCGGCGCGGATCCCGCTGCTCCGCCGAGCCCCGCCCGGCTCCACCTCCGGCAGGACGCAACGCAGGAGCCCCCGCCCTCCCTTCCGGGAGAGCGGGGGCTCCTGTGCTCGGTGGGGCGTGCGGCCTACTTGGCCTCGGCCTTCAGCAGCTCGGCGAGCTCCTCGTCGGACTCGCGGCCCGGCGTCGGGAGGTTCCACTTGGTGATCGCGAAGCGGAAGACCACGTAGTAGACCGCTCCGAAGGCCAGGCCGATCGGAATGATCATCCACGGGTTGGTGGCGAGCTTCCAGTTCAGCAGGTAGTCGATCAGGCCGGCCGAGAAGCCGAAGCCGTCGTGGACGCCCAGGCCCCAGGTGACGGCCATGGAGATACCGGTCAGGACGGCGTGGACCGCGTACAGCAGCGGCGCGAGGAAGAGGAAGGTGAACTCGATCGGCTCGGTGACACCGGTGACGAAGGAGGTCAGGGCCAGCGAGATCATCATGCCCATCACGACCTTGCGGCGCTCGGGGCGGGCGCAGTGCGCGATGGCGATGGCGGCGGCCGGCAGGCCGAACATCATGATCGGGAAGAAGCCGGACATGAACTGGCCGGCGGTCGGGTCACCCGCGAAGAAGCGCGGGATCTCGCCGGTGACGATGCTGCCGTCGGCCTTGGTGAAGGAGCCGACCTGCTGCTGGAAGAAGGTGTTGAGGAACTGGTGCATGCCGACCGGGATCAGACCGCGGTTGAAGACGCCGTAGATGCCGGCGCCGACGGAACCGAGGCCGATCAGCCACTCGCTGAAGCTGCCGAGCGCGTCACCGATCGGGCCCCAGGCCAGGCCGAAGAAGACACCGAAGAGGGTGCCGACGAAGGCCATGATGATCGGGACCAGGCGGCGGCCGTTGAAGAAGCCGAGCCAGTCGACCAGGCGGGTCTTGTGGTAGCGCTGCCAGATCATCGCGCTGACGAGGCCGATGATGATGCCGCCGAGCACGCCCGGGTCCTGCGGCTTGCCCTTGGGCAGCAGCTCGGTGACGCTTCCGTCCATGGGGAACGCGGTCAGCACGTTCTTGTAGACGAGGAAGCCGACGAGGGCGGCGAGGGCCGTGGAGCCGTCGGCCTTCTTGGCGTAGCCGATCGCCACACCGACGCAGAACAGCAGCGCCAGGTTGGAGAAGACGGCGTCACCGGCGGAGGCGAACACCGTGGCCACCTTGCCCCAGTGGAGGCCGTCCTTGCCGAACACGTCGTCCTGGCCGAGGCGCAGCAGGATCGCCGCGGCCGGCAGGACGGCAACGGGCAGCTGCAGGGCCTTGCCGACCTTCTGCATGCCCTGCAGCAGCGCGGCACCCGGCTTCTTGGCCGGTGCGGCGGTAGCCGTAGTCATCAACTTCCTCCATTGGGCAAGGCGCCGCCAGGGGACAAGAAGAAAAGGGGGACGGCGACGTCTCAGAGAGAGTGACCACGGCTGCTCGGCAGGCGCATGGTCTACACCATTCGGTGGTGTAGACCAGTTGTAGCACGGTGGGGGTTAGATAAGGAACCTTCGATTTCCTCTGCTCTCGACCACGTGACGAAGGTCCCCCGGATCGAAGGATCCAAGGGACCTGGAGGCATGAGACGAAAGGCCCGGACGTCGCTTCTCCTGCATATTGTGCCGGGTTCTACGCCTTGGTGTTCTCCGCCTGCATCGCGGCGATCTCCTCGTCCGACTCCCGGCCCGGGGTCGGGACGTCGAACTTCGTGATCACGAACCGGAAGACGGCGTAGTAGACGACCGCGAACGCCAGGCCGATCGGGATGATCAGCAACGGTTTCGTCGCCAGCCCGAAGTTGATGACGTAGTCGATCAGGCCCGCCGAGAAGCTGAACCCGTCGTGCACCCCCAGCCCCCACGTCACCGCCATCGAGACGCCCGTCAGCAGCGCGTGGATCACGTACAGCACCGGCGCGACGAAGAGGAAGGAGTACTCCAGGGGCTCCGTGATCCCCGTGACGAACGAGGTCAGCGCCACCGACAGCATCAGGCCGCCCACCTCCTTGCGCCGCTGCGGCTTCGCGCAGTGCGTGATCGCCAGCGCGGCCGCCGGGAGCGCGAACATCATGATCGGGAAGAACCCGCTCAGGAACTGCCCCGCGTCCAGGTCGCCCGCCAGGAACATGTTGATGTCGCCGTGCACCGTCGTCCCGTCCGGCTTGGTGTAGCTGCCGAACTGGAACCACACCGGCACGTTCAGGAACTGGTGGAGGCCGATCACCAGCAGCGCGCGGTTGGCGACGCCGAAGATGCCGGCACCCCAGGAGCCCAGCCCCACCAGCCAGTCCGAGAAGCTCTCCAGCGCGCTGCCGACCGGCGGCCAGACCCACAGGCACAGCGCCGCGAAACCGATCGCCACGAACGACATGATGATCGGGACCAGTCGGCGGCCGTTGAAGAAGCCCAGCCAGTCGACCAGCTTCACCCGGTGGTAGCGCTGCCAGAACCAGGCCGCCAGCAGGCCCATGATGATGCCCCCGAACACCCCCGGGTTCTGGTACGTGAACTCCACGAACGTGTTGTCCGGCCCCACGCAGCCGCCGCCCACGGCCTTGCTGCCGCTCGGACAGTCGTTGGGGAAGGCGTGCAGCACGCCCCGGTAGACGAGGAAGCCCGCCACCGCGGCGAGGGCCGTCGAACCGTCCGCCTTCTTGGCCATGCCGATCGCGACGCCGATGCAGAACAGGAGCGGCAGGCCGAGGTCCGCGTTCAGCAGCGCGCCGCCCGCGGCCACCATCACCTTGGACACGATCGTCCAGTTCAGGCCCTCGGAGCCGAACACGCCGGGCTGGCCGAGCCCGTTGAGGAGCCCGGCCGCCGGCAGGACCGCGATCGGCAGCTGCAGGCTCCGCCCCATCTTCTGCAGCCCCGGGTACAAGCCGCTCCACCACTGCTTGCGCGGCGCTTCCGCGGCGCTGCTGGCGCTCATCGCGTCCTCCCTGGACCGGGCCGTTTTGGCAGGCGCAACACTTGCGGCACACTGGTGTAGACCAGTCGAGGGCAGGCTGCTGCTGATCGTCATCATTCGGCAGAAGTCCGGCTCGTGCTCGCGTGGATAGGCCAACCGTGAGCTAACGTGACGAAGCGGACGATGTTGGTCACGGCCGCCGAGACTCGTTCTTCGTAACACCCAGGGAGAAACGCATGGCCACCAAGGCTGAGAAGATCGTCGCCGGGCTCGGCGGTATCGAGAACATCGAAGAGGTCGAGGGCTGCATCACCCGCCTGCGCACCGAGGTCGTCAACCCCGACCTCGTCGACGACGCCGCGCTGAAGGCCGCCGGCGCCCACGGCGTCGTCAAGATGGGCACCGCGGTCCAGGTCGTCATCGGCACCGACGCCGACCCGATCGCCGGTGAGATCGAAGACATGATGTGAGCTGAGCCCCGGCTCCACACGGCTCCGCGAGGACCCCGTACCGCACGGCGGACGGGGTCCTCGCGTACGCGCGCACCGACTAGGCTCACAGCCATGTCTCGCATCGACGGCCGTACGCCCGAACAGCTCCGCCCGGTCACCATCGAACGCGGATGGAGCAAGCACGCCGAGGGCTCCGTCCTCATCTCCTTCGGAGACACCAAGGTCTTCTGCACCGCCTCCTTCACCGAAGGCGTCCCGCGCTGGCGCAAGGGCAGCGGCGAGGGCTGGGTCACCTCCGAGTACTCGATGCTGCCCCGCTCCACCAACACCCGCGGCGACCGCGAATCCGTCCGCGGCAAGATCGGCGGCCGCACCCACGAGATCTCCCGCCTCATCGGCCGCTCGCTGCGCGCCGTGATCGACTACAAGGCCCTCGGCGAGAACACCATCGTCCTGGACTGCGACGTCCTCCAGGCCGACGGCGGCACCCGCACCGCCGCGATCACCGGCGCCTACGTCGCCCTCGCCGACGCCATCGCCTGGGGCCAGAAGAAGAAGCTGATCAAGGCCGGCCGCAAGCCGCTCACCGGCACCGTCGCCGCCGTCAGCGTCGGCATCGTCGACGGCGTCCCGCTCCTCGACCTCTGCTACGAGGAGGACGTGCGCGCCGAGACCGACATGAACGTCGTCTGCACCGGCGACGGCCGCTTCGTCGAGGTCCAGGGAACCGCCGAGGGCGAGCCCTTCGACCGCAAGGAGCTCAACGCCCTCCTCGACCTGGCCGCCGGCGGCTGCGCCGACCTGGAGGCCCTCCAGCTCGGCGCCCTGGAGCTGCAGCTCCCGTAGAACCACCGGACGCGGGCACGCGTCTACGCCGGTACGGGCGCACGGTGTCGAAGCCGTGCGCCCGTCCACGCATCCGAGCCCCGGGGGACCCGAATGAAGCCGAAGCACCGCCTCGCCGCCGTCGCGCTGACCGCCGTACTCGCCGTCCCGGCCCTGGCCTCCTGCGACGCCATCTCCACCGCCATGGACTGCGCCAACACGGCGGTGACCATAGCCAACAGCGTGGACCAGCTGCAGCAGGCCGTCTCCCAGGCCGGGAACAGCGTCCAGGACACCCAGAACGCGCTCACCCAGATCGAGACGAACCTCAAGCAGATCAAGGACTCGACGGGCAACGCCGACCTCTCCAAGGCCGTCGACTCCATGACCACCGCCGTCAAGAACGTGCGCACCTCCATGGAGAACGGCAACACCGCCCCCGACGTCCAGCCCGTCGCGGACGCCGCCAAGGAGATCTCCAAGGTCTGCACCCCGGGCTGACCCGGCCCGGCCCGGCCCGGAGCGGGCTCCGGGTGCGGCGCGCGGCGGAAATAATGGGGGCATGACTTCCACGCCCACCTCTCCCCAGCCGCCCCGCCGCCTGATCCTGGCCACCCGCAACCCCGGCAAGGTCACCGAGCTCCACGCGATCCTGTCCGGGGCCGGCCTCCCCTTCGAGCTGGTCGGCGCCGACGCGTACCCGGAGATCCCGGACGTGAAGGAAACCGGCGTCACCTTCGCCGAGAACGCCCTCCTCAAGGCCCACGCCCTGGCCCGCGCCACCGGCCTGCCGGCCGTCGCCGACGACTCCGGGCTCTGCGTGGACGTCCTGAACGGCGCCCCCGGCATCTTCTCCGCCCGATGGGCCGGCACCCACGGCGACGACAAGGCCAACCTCGACCTCCTCCTCGCCCAGCTCGGCGACATCGCCGACGAGCACCGCGCGGCCCACTTCTTCTGCGCGGCCGCCCTGGCCCTCCCGGACGGCACCGAACGCGTCGTCGAGGGCCGCCTCCTCGGCACCCTGCGCCACACCCCGGCGGGCGACGGCGGCTTCGGCTACGACCCGGTCCTCCAGCCCCTGGGCGAGTCCCGCACCTGCGCGGAACTGACCCCGGCGGAGAAGAACGCCATCTCCCACCGCGGCCAGGCCTTCCGCGCCCTGGTCCCGGTGGTCCGCGAACTGCTGGGCTGACTCCATGCGGAAGGCCCGGCTTGAAGAGCCGGGCCTTCGTTCCCATGGTCAGTGCGGCCGATGGGATTCGAACCCACATGGGCTTTCGCCCAGAGGCACCTAAAACCTCCGCTTATACCATTCAGCAACGGCCGCTCGCCCGGCAATCCTAGCGGGCGGGCGGCGATAAGAGGGTCTGGATTCGGCCTGGATCCAGACGGCGGCCACCCCGGCACCAGGTGCTGGTGACCGCATGACAGTTCGGGCATAGCAGCCGCAGGTTCTCGCGGCGGTCGTCGCGCCAGTTTCCATTGATGTGGTCGACTTCCAAGGTCATGGGCCGGCCGTGCCACTCAGGAGGAGTGCCGCACATGGAGCAATGCTCCGGGACGCCGATCTCCCGAAGCGCGCGCCGAAGCAGAGGGGTGCGGGTGCGCCGCTCGTGGTCGTGCTCGACGAGGATCTCTGCCGCGACCCTGCGGGGACCGGAACCCGGTTTGCCCCGTTGATGTGCCTGGCCGAGGAAGTGCTCCATTGAGACGTCATTCTCGGCCGTGAACCGGCGCAGGGCCGCGCGTTGCCGACCGTTGTCGGGCAGTCCAAGGCTCCGTAGCGTCTCGGCGATGCTGTACGACCCGGCCACCGCACTCCGGATGTCATCGCTGCTCGGTGCCGCGCGCCGACCGACGGGCCGGAAGTGGGATACGTCGATCCCGTGGTGCGCGAATCGCCCCATCAGGTAACGCCCAAGGCGCTCGTAGGGCTTCGTGCCCAGATAGGTGATGACCTCGTCGATGTCACGACACCTTGCGGCAGCCTCGGCAAGTACCTGCCGGGTGTAACGGTTGCCGACGTTCATCGGCGCCTCGTGGCGCGGCCGCGGTATGTGTCGGTGCTGGAGTGGCAGTTGGGGCACAGGAGGCGCAGGTTTTCCGGCTGGTTGTTGCGCCAGTCGCCGTCCACGTGGTCGACCTCCAGAGGCAGCGGATGTCCCTGCCATCGCGGCTCGATTCCGCACATCCGGCACCGCTCGGGGATGCCCAGAGCCGCGAGTGCGCTCTTGAGGTGTTCGCTCGGAGTGCGGCGTGCGCGTGTGCCGTCCTGCCGGACCAGAATCGTCCCCGGCGTTCGACGGCCCTTCGGCCGTCCCGCCGAGGAGGGCGGCCGGAAGTGCGAAGTATCTATGCCGAATGCATGCACCTTGCGGCTTATGTGGGTGTGGTGGCCGCCCACCACGTCGAGTCCCAGACGCCCGAGTACTTCGCACATGGTGGTCGAGGCGGCGACGGCCGCAGCCAGGACTTCCCTGGTCCACTTCACGCCCTCCCGCTCGAAGTGCCCCACCTCCACCCCCAGCTTCCGCATGCGGTCGTGCAGGTATCGCCTGGTCGAGCTCTTGGGATCCGCCCCCAGCTTCTCCAGCGCCTCGGTCAGCGTGCGCGAGGTGCGCGCCGCCTCGGTGAGGCGTTCCCTCGTGTAAGGGCTGTTCGGCATCCGGCCCCTCCGTTTCTCGGCCCTTCGTACGGAACTCGCATGGAGTAACGGGTCGGATGTCAGGCGGTTACGGCGAATTTCATCCGATAAATGGAATCGCCCGCACCGATTCATTCGGTGCGGGCGTTTTCGGGCGGGGCGAAGGGGGTGTCAGATGCCCAGGTCCTTGATGATCTTGGCTACGTGGCCCGTCGCCTTGACGTTGTAGAAGGCGTGCTCGACCTTGCCCTCCTCGTCGACGACCACCGTGGAGCGGATGACCCCGGTCACCGTCTTGCCGTACAGCTTCTTCTCGCCGAAGGCGCCGTACGCCGTCAGGGTCTCCTTCTCGGGGTCGCCGACCAGGGTGACCTTCAGGTGCTCCTGCTCGCGGAACTTCGCGAGCTTCTCCGGCTTGTCCGGGGAGACGCCGATGACGTCGTAGCCGGCGGCGGCCAGGAGGGAGAGGTTGTCGGTGAAGTCGCAGGCCTGCTTGGTGCAGCCCGGGGTCAGGGCGGCCGGGTAGAAGTACACGATCACTTTGCGCCCCTTGTGGGCGGCCAGCGAGACCTCGTTGCCGTCCGCGTCGGGCAGGGTGAAGGCGGGGGCGGTGTCGCCCGGCTGGAGTCGCTCGCTCATCGGTGGGTCTTCTCCTCGGGAGGGGAACGGTACGCCACGAGACTAAGCTGACAGACTGTCCATGGCGGAGTACGCCCCAGACGACCACGAGCACGACACGACGACGGAGGCAGCGCGGTGCCGGAAGCCAGGACCCCCGCACAGATCGAGGCGGACATCGTCCGCCGCCGCGAGCAGCTCGCCGAGACGCTCGACGAGATCGGCGTGCGCGTGCACCCGAAGACGATCATCGGGGACGCGAAGGCCAAGGCGGTCGGGGTCGTGGACCACACGGCCGGGCGCGCCTTCGCCGCCGTCAACCGTCTGGTCACGGACGTGAAGGACGGTCTGTGCGACGAGGACGGCGCACCCCGGGTGGACCGGATCGTGCCCGTCGTGCTCGTCGCGGCCGGCGTCGTCGGGCTGATCGTCGCCACGGCGCGGCGCAAGCGGTGAGCACCCTCCGGCGTGCGGGGCGCGCGGCGGCGGGTAGGTTCGGGTCGTGAGCGAGAACACCACCCACGACAAGCTGCCCATCCGCATGCTCCACGACCGCGTGCTCGTGAAGTCCGACCTGCCCGAGGGCGAGCGGCGCTCGGGCGGCGGCATCCTGATCCCGGCGACGGCCGCGGTGGGCAAGCGGCTCGCCTGGGCCGAGGTGGTCGCGGTCGGGCAGAACGTACGCAGTGTGGAGCCGGGTGACCGGGTCCTGTACGACCCTGAGGACCGGGCCGAGGTCGAGGTGCGCGGGGCGACGTACGTGCTGATGCGCGAGCGGGACCTGCACGCCGTGGCGGCGGAGCGGCTGGAGGGGTCCAAGGACTCCACCGGGCTCTACCTCTGATTCTGAGCCGCAGATCCATCATGAGGGGCCGGTGACCGGGGTCACCGGCCCTTTTCGGTGCGATTTGTTACGGTGGTGGGGAATTCCCCGACGAGACGCGCCGTACCGGGTAGCAGGACGCAAAGACGACGCACCCCTTTCCGTCCTCGTCCCGGAGGTAAGTCGTCATGGCATGGGTTCTGCTGATCGTCGCCGGTCTCATCGAAGTCGGCTGGTCGATCGGTATGAAGTTCACCGAGGGCTTCACCCGTCTCTGGCCGTCCGTGTTCACCGGTGCCGGCATCGTCGCCAGCATGGTGCTGCTGTCCTACGCGGCCAAGACCCTGCCCATCGGTACGGCGTACGGCGTCTGGGTCGGCATCGGCGCCGCGGGTGCGGCGGTGCTCGGGATGGCGGTGCTGGGGGAGCCAGTCACCGCCGCCCGGATCTTCTTCATCTGCCTGCTGCTGGTCGCCGTGGTGGGGCTGAAGGCCACCTCCGGGCACTGACCCCGGCCCGGATCACTCCAGGAGATCGGCCGCGGGGCGGCGGCGGAGTGCCGCTCCGCCCGTGGTGTCGCCCCCGGTCGTCTCGCCGCCGGTGGTCTGGCCTCCCTGGGTCTGGCCCCCGGTGGTCAGGCCGCCGGTGGTCTGGCCCCCTTGGGTCTGGCCGCCCTGCGTCCGGCCTCCCTGGTTCTGGCCCCCCTGGGTCTGGCCGCCCTGGGTCTGGCCGCCTTGCGTCTGGCCTCCCTGGGTCTGGCCGCCTTGGTTCTGGCCGCCCTGGTTCTGGCCGCCTTGCGTCTGGCCGCCCTGGTCCCGGCCGCCCTGCGTCTCGCCGTCCGTCGGCGGGCTCGGCTCGGCCGGCGGCCGGCTGCCCTGGGGCTGCTGCGGGGTGGTCGGCGCGACGGGCGGCGGGGGCTGGGCCGCGCCCGGCTGGAGGTCCAGGTCGAAGTCCACCGGGTCCGTGGCCTCCAGGGCCTTCTTCGTGTAGGCCGCCCAGATCCGGGCCGGATAACCGCCGCCCCCGATGCGGGCCTCGCCCAGGGCTCCGTAGAGGGGCTGCAGGGTGCCCGTGTCCGGGTCCTGGCCCATCATCGAGACCACCGTGACCAGGTCCGGGGTGTACGCCGCGAACCACGCCGAGCGGTCCTGTTCGGCCGTGCCCGTCTTTCCGGCGGCCGGATGGCCGGCCGCGAGGGCGGCCGTGCCCGTGCCGTTGTCCACGACGCTGACCAGCATCGAGGTGGTCGTGTCGGCGGCCTCCCGGCTGATGGCCTGGGTCGGGGTGCGGCCGGGGAGGTGGACGTTCTCGCCGCCCTTGGTGATCTTTTCCAGGAAGGTGTACGGGGTGCGGCGCCCGTGGTCGGCGAGGGTCGCGTACGCCTGCGTCATGTCCAGCACGCTGGCCTGCATGGTGCCCAGCGCGATGGCCGGGCCCGCGTCGAGGTTCGGGGTGTTCTCCGGGATGCCCAGGGCGATGGCGGTCGACTTGACCTTGGCCCCGCCCACGTCGACGGCCATCTGCGCGTACACGGTGTTGACGGAGAGGTCGGTGGCGGTGTTGACGGTGATCGGGCCGTACGACACCTGCCCCTCGTTCTCGGGCGCGAAGCGGATCCGGCCGCCGACGACGGGGCGCTTGTTGTCGCCGTTGTAGATCGTGTTCGGGCCGATGCGGCGGCCGTCCTGGGTGCGGGATTCGTTCTCGACGGCGGAAGCGAAGACGAACGGCTTGAAGGTGGAGGCCACCTGGTAGTCGTGCCGGGTCGCGTTGTTGACGTACTGCTTCGTGTAGTCGATGCCGCCGTAGAGGGCGACGACCTTGCCGGTGGCCGGGTCGATGGAGGCCCCGCCCGCGCGCACCAGGCGGTCCGCGGGCCGGGCCGCCGGGTCGAGCTTGTCGACCATCTGCTTCTGGACGGCGTCGACGAACTCGCCCTGGCGCCGCTTGTCGATGGTGGTGGTGATCCGGTAGCCGCCCTCGGCGATGGTCTTGTCGTCGAGGATCCCGTGCTCGGTGATGTAGTCCCTGACGGCCTCCACGAGGTAGCCGCGCTGTCCGGACAGCCCGGCGGCCGGGCGGACCTTCCCGGGCTCGGGGAAGCGGACGGCGGCGCGTTCGGCGGGGGACATCCACTTCTTCTTGACCATGCCGTCGAGCACGTAGTTCCAGCGGGCGACGGCGCGGTCGCGGCTCTGCGGGTGCGAGACGACGTCGAAGGCGCTGGGGGAGTTGAGGAGGGTGGCGAGGTAGGCGCCCTCGGCGGCGGTGAGTCTGGTGACGTCCTTGCCGTAGTAGGCCTGCGCGGCGGCCTGGATGCCGTAGGCGTTGCGGCCGAAGTAGCTGGTGTTCAGATACCCCTCCAGGATGTAGTCCTTGGACTTCTCACGACCGAGTTTGATCGCGATGAAGAACTCCTTGGCCTTGCGCTTCAACGTCTGTTCCTGGCCCAGGTAGTAGTTCTTCACGTACTGCTGGGTGATGGTCGATCCGGACTGGGTGCCCTTGCCGGTCGCGGTGTTCCAGGCGGCGCGCAGCATCGCCTTGGGATCCACGGCCCGTTCGGAGTAGAAGTCGCGGTCCTCCGCGGCGAGTACGGCTTCCTGGACGCTCCGGGGGACCTGCGAGAGCGGCACGTTGACGCGGTTGACCTCGCCGTCCCGGGCGATCTGGGAGCCGTCGGCGTAGAGGTAGACGTTGGACTGCGCGGTGGCGGCGGCGTTGGCGGGCGGGATGTCGACCAGCAGGTAACCGGCCACGAGGGCGCCGCCGACGAGCAGGGCGAGCAGCAGGACGCCGCCCAGGAGCATGCGCCAGGTGGGCAGGGCGCGGCGCCATCCGGTGCGCCGGCGCCCGCCGTTGGCGGCGGCCGCCGGTCGCCGGCCCGGGGGTGGCGGCGCGTCGGGCGTGCCGTTCCGGGCGCCGTCGCCGGGGGGTTCCCGCGGGGTGTCCGGGTCGCGAGGGGGCCAGCCCGGGGGTGGTGACTGGTCGCTCATCGCCGGGACTCCTCGTGACCGTGCGAAACATCCACTTCCGTACCTCATGGTGTGTCTACCCGATGGCCGTTGATTCCGCTCCGGACGGGCATAAAACGGTCGCGTGGCTCGCCCCTCCGCACTAAGCTCGCGCGCTTTGGCCGACGTAGGAACGACGTGGGAAACGGAGGGATACGGTGCGTCAGAGAGCGGGTCGCGGCGCGACGGGGCGCGAGGGGCTCCGGGAGGGCTCGGGAGGGGGCTCGGGCGGGGACTCCGGCGGGGGCTCCGGCGGCGGTCGCGGAGGGCACCGGCCGTGGCTCTACGCGGCCGTGGCGGCGGGCGGGTTCCGGCGTTACGCCACCTACGGCACGGCCACGGCCGCCGGGGTCTTCACCAACACCGTCTTCGGCTTCATCGTCGCCTACACGTACATCGCGCTGTGGGACGAGCGTCCCGGCCTCGGCGGCTACGACCAGGCGCAGGCGCTCACCTTCGTCTGGGTCAGCCAGGCCATGCTGGCGGCCGCCTCGTTGCTCGGCGGCGGCTTCCAGGAAGAGGTCCAGGAACGGATCCGTACGGGTGACATCGCCGTCGACCTCTACCGGCCGGCGGACCTCCAGCTGTGGTGGCTGGCGGCCGACCTCGGCCGGGCCGCCTTCCAGCTGGTGGGGCGCGGGGTGGTGCCCCTGCTGGCGGGCGCGCTCGCCTTCCGGCTGGCGCTGCCGGCCGATCCGGCGCGCTGGCTGCTGTTCGCGGTGTCCGTCGTCCTCGCCCTCACCGTCAGCTTCGCCGTGCGCTACCTGCTGGGCCTGGCCGCCTTCTGGCTGATGGACGGCGCGGGGATCAACATGATGGCCGCCGTCGTGACGATCTTCTTCTCGGGGATGCTGCTGCCGCTGACGGTGTTCCCGGGCGGCTTCGGCGAGTTGGTGCGGCTGCTGCCGTGGTCCGCGATGCTCCAGGTCCCGCTGGACGTGCTGCTCGGTACGCACGCGGGGGCGGGCGGCGCGGCGCGGGCGCTGGGGTTCCAGGCCGGGTGGGCGCTCGTACTGCTGGGCGCGGGGCGGCTGGTGCAGTCGGCGGCGACGCGGAAGGTGGTGATCCAGGGTGGCTGACGCTACCGGGGTACCGGGCGAGGTGGTCGAGGTGGTCGAGGTGGTCGAGGTCGGAGTCGCGGGGGACGCCCGGGACGCGAGGGACGTCCAGGACGCGAGGGACGCCCAGGGCGTGCGGGACGTGCGGGACGTGCGGGACGTCGTGTCGCGGCGCGGACGGGCCCGCGAGGGGCTGCGCGGCTACCGGCTGATCGTGGCGATGTGGATCCGGTCGACGATGACGTACCGGGCCTCCTTCCTCCTCGCCACCTTCGGGAACGCGGTGATCTCCCTGCTCGACTTCGTCGCGATCGCCGTCATGTTCTCCCACATCGAGGCCCTCGGCGGTTTCACGCTGCCCGAGGTCGCCCTGCTCTACGGGACCTGCTCGGTCTCCCTCGGCCTCGCCGACCTGTTCCTCGGCAACACCGACCGGATCGGGCTCCGGATCCGCGACGGCTCCCTCGACACCATGCTGGTGCGCCCCGTCCCGGTCCTCGCGCAGGTCGCGGCCGACCGCTTCGCGCTGCGCCGGCTGGGGCGGATCACGCAGGGGCTGGCGGTGATGACCTGGGGGATCTCCGTGCTGGAGGTGGACTGGACGGCCGGGAAGGTGCTGCTGGTCCCGGTGATGGTGGTGGCCGGGGCGGGGATCTTCGCGGCGGTGCTGGTGGCCGGGGCGGCGTTCCAGTTCATCGCGGGGGACGCGGCGGAGGTGCAGAACTCCTTCACCTACGGGGGCTGCACCATGCTCCAGTACCCGCCGACGGTGTTCGGGAGGGACCTGCTGCGCGGGGTGACCTTCGTCGTGCCGCTCGCCTTCGTCAACTGGCTGCCCGCGCTGTACGTGCTGGGGCGTCCCGTTCCGCTGGGGCTGCCGCAGTGGACCGCGTTCCTGAGTCCGCTGGTGGCCTTCCTGTTGTTCCTGCCCGCGTCGCTGGCGTGGCGCGCGGGAGTCCGTTCGTACCGAAGCACGGGGAGCTAGTCGTGGCGGATCCGCTGATCTCGTTGGACGGGATCGAGAAGGTTTTCGACGTACGCCGTCGGGTGGGGCTGATGCGTCGGGAGAAACGGCAGGTCAGGGCCGTTGACGGGATCAGCTTCGAGGTCGCCCGGGGTGAGGTGGTCGGCTACATCGGGCCCAACGGCGCGGGGAAGTCCACCACCATCAAGATGCTGACGGGCATCCTCACCCCGAGCGGCGGCCGGCTGCGGGTCGCGGGCATCGACCCGGCGCGGGAGCGGATGCGGCTCGCGCACCGGATCGGGGTGGTGTTCGGGCAGCGCACCACGCTGTGGTGGGACCTGCCGCTGAAGGACTCGTACGGGCTGATGCGGCGGATGTACCGGATCCCGCAGGCGCGGTTCGCGCGGAACATGGAGCGGTGCGTCGAGCAGCTGGACCTGGCCGCGTTGCTGGACGTGCCGGTGCGTCAGCTGTCGCTCGGGCAGCGGATGCGCGGGGACATCGCGGCGGCGCTGCTGCACGATCCGGAGGTGCTGTACCTGGACGAGCCGACGATCGGGCTGGACGTGGTCAGCAAGGCGAAGGTACGGGGCTTCCTGCGGGAGCTGAACGAGGAACTCGGGACCACGGTGCTGCTGACCACGCACGACCTCCAGGACATCGAGCAACTGTGCGAGCGGGTGATGGTGATCGACCACGGGCGCCTGGTGTACGACGGGGCGCTGGGCGGGCTGCACGCGATGGGGGAGGGCGAGCGGACGCTGGTGGTCGACCTGGAACGGGAGCTCGCGCCGGTCGAGGTGCCGGGGGCGCGGGTGGTGAAGGTCGAGGGGGCCCGGCAGTGGCTGGCCTTCCCCGCGGGGGTGTCGGCGGCGCCGCTGGTGGCGGAGGTGGCGGCCCGGTACCCGCTGCTGGACCTGTCGGTGCGGGAGCCGGACATCGAGGACGTGATCGCGCGGATGTACGCGGGGCGGGGGTGAGCGGCCGGTGGGGGCGGAGCCGGGGCCGGTGGGGCATTCAACTGGGCCGCGTCTCTGCATAGGGTGGCCCACATGAGTGACGAGCGGCCGGAGAAGCCATCGCTGGACAAGCCCTCGCTGGACGAGCCCTCGCCGGAGAAGGCGGCGCTGGACGGGCCATCGCCGGACGGGCCCTCGCTGGAGAAGCCCTCGTTGGAGAAGCCCTCGTTGGAGAAGGCGGTGCCCGCGCGGTCGGAGGCGGCGGTGCCCGCGATGAGGGCGTCCGACGCCGACCGCGAACGGGTGGTGGAGCGGCTGCGCGACGCCGTCGCCGAGGGCCGGCTCGACATGGAGGAGTTCGAGGAGCGGCTGGAGGCGGCGTACGGGTCCCGGACGTACGCGGAACTCGAACCGCTGACCCGCGACCTGCCGCCCGTACCCGGCCCGTCGCTGCCCGGCGCCGCCCCCGCGACCGCGCAGGAGCCGGGCGGAGCCGCCTGGCCGGGCCGGATCGGCGGCTCCGGGACCTCGTCCACGGCGGTCGCCGTCATGTCGGGCTTCCAGCGCAAGGGCCGCTGGGTCGTCCCTGCGCGCTTCAACGCGGTGGCCGTCTGGGGTGGCGGTGAGCTCGATCTGCGCGAGGCGGACTTCGCGGAGCGCGAGGTGGTCATCACCTGTGTGGCGATCATGGGCGGCATCCAGATCACGGTCCCGCCGGGCGTGCAGGTCGACGTACGGGGCATCGGGGTCATGGGCGCCTTCGACCACAGCGGCACCCAGACCGCGCCGCAGCCGGGTGCCCCGCGGGTGATCGTGAACGGGCTGGCCTTCTGGGGCGGGGTGGAGGTCCGCACCAAGGCGCCGAAGGGCTCGAAGCCGCTGGACGGCGGCAAGCCGCGCAAGGAGCTCTAGGCCGCACCCGCCGTCGTACGGCGCGCCGGGAACTCCCCGGGCCTCCCGGGAGTCGGATGCTATGCAGACAAAACCGGCCACCGGGGGAAGGCAGGAGCACGTGGACAGCATGAAGAGCGGCGACGGTGACCGCGGCGAGGTTGACGGCAGCGGCGCGGACGGCGGCCTGAGCGGCGTCGACGGCGACCGCGACCGCGGCCACGGCGGTGGTGCGGGTGACGGCGCGGGCGTCCGTACGAGGGCGCGCGCCGCGCCCCCGCCGGCCCGCGGCGCGTTCGTCTTCAGCGCGGCGGACGAGGAGCGGCGGCACGGCGTACGCCGGATGAAGGCCACCGCGACGGGACTGCTGCTCCTGGTCGCGCTGGTGTACGTGCTGGCCAAGTACGCCCAGCACGCGTGGGGCGCGGGCGGCTGGGCCGGGTACGTCGCGGCCGCCGCCGAGGCCGGCATGGTCGGTGCCCTCGCCGACTGGTTCGCGGTCACGGCGCTGTTCCGGCGGCCCCTCGGCCTGCCGATCCCGCACACCGCGATCATCCCGACCAAGAAGGACCAGCTCGGCGTCTCCCTCGGGGAGTTCGTCGGGGAGAACTTCCTCTCCGCCGACGTGGTGCGCGCCCGGCTGCACGCGCTCGGGATCGGAGGCCGCCTCGGCGCCTGGCTGGCCGAGCCGGAGCACGCCGACCGGGTCACGGCCGAGCTCGCCACGGCGCTGCGCGGGGCCCTGACGGTGCTGCGGGACTCCGATGTGCAGGCCGTCGTGGGGGAGGCGATCACGCGGCGCGCGGAGACCGCCGAGATCGCGCCGGGCCTCGGCAAGACCCTGGAGCGGGTCGTCGCCGACGGCGGCCACCACCGGGCCGTCGACCTCGTCTGCGCGAAGGCCCACGACTGGCTCGTCACCCACGGGGACTCGGTGATGGACGCCGTCCAGGGCGGCGCCCCCGGCTGGACCCCGCGCTTCGTGGACCGCAAGATCGGCGACCGCGTGTACAAGGAGCTGCTGCGCTTCGTCACGGAGATGCGGGACATGCCGCACCACCCTGCGCGGGCGGCGGTGGACCGCTTCCTGACGGACTTCGCGGCCGACCTCCAGTCCGATACCGCGACGCGCGCGCGGGTGGAGCGGCTCAAGTCCGAGATCCTGGCGCGGGGCGAGGTGCAGGACGTGATCGCCTCCGCCTGGACGGCCGTCCGGTCGATGGTGATCTCGGCGGCGGAGGACGAGCGGAGCGAGCTGCGGCTGCGGGTCCGGTCGTCCCTGATGTCCCTGGGGGCGCGGCTGGCGACCGACGGGCGTCTGCAGGGGAAGGTCGAGAGCTGGATCGAGGGGGCGGCGGTGTACGTGGTCACGACCTACCGCGCCGAGATCACCTCGCTGATCACCGACACGGTGGCGGGCTGGGACGCGGAGCACACCTCCCGCAAGATCGAGGCCCACATCGGCCGCGACCTCCAGTTCATCCGCATCAACGGCACGGTGGTCGGCGCCCTGGCGGGCCTCTTGATCTACACGATCTCCCAAGCCTTCGGCGCCTGACCCCTCACGGGACCCTCCGGCCGCCGCGAGGCCCGGGCCTCGGCGCCGGCCCGGCCCCACCGTCCCCCGCGGCCCGGCCGTCCCCCGCGGCCCGGCCGTCCGGCGTGGGCGGCCGACGTGCGTGTCCGTCCTACGCGGTCCGGCCCGTCCGGCCTGGGCGTCCGGCCGAGAGGTCTGGCCTGACGGACCGGCCTCGTTGCCGGCCCACGGGTGTGGACGGCCCGTCGGCCCGGCAGCCCGACCGCCCGGCGGCTCGTCGGCCCGGCAGCCCGACCGCCCGGCGGCTCGAGCGCCTGACGGCCCGACCGCCCGGCGGCYCGASCGCCYGACSGCCCGACCGCCCGGCGGCTCGAGCGCCTGACGGCC
>NZ_JBFRER010000090.1:0-30836 GCF_052114405.1 Streptomyces sp. M-16
GCCCGTGGCGGGGTGCGCCGCRCCGGGCGTGCCGGGCCGGGGGGTGCCGGGGCGCAGCCCCAGGACGGGGTCGGGGCCGCCGTGTGCGGAGGGGGCGTCCGGGCCGGGCTCCGTACCGTCGGCGCCCGTACCCGCCGGGCCGCCGGAGGGGCCCGGGGCGGGGAGGGAGAGGTGGCCCTCCAGGTCGGGGACCACCGCCAGGGGCCGGGCGTCCCCGGAGCCGGAGGCCAGCCGCAGCGTGGACTCGCCGATGCGCAGCAGCGCGCCCGGCGGCAGCGGGACCGTCCCCGCGCCCACGGGGGCGCCGTCGAGGGTGGTGCCGTTCGTCGAGCCGAGGTCGGCCACGGTCACCCGGCCGTCCGCCCGTACGGTCACGGCGCAGTGCAGCCGCGACACGTCCGGATCGTCCAGCGGTACGTCCGCGTCCGCCGAGCGTCCGATCCGGACCGCCCCGGGGTGCAGCAGGTGGACCCCGCCGGCGTCGGGTCCGGCCACCACGTGCAGCTGCGGGGCGGCGTGTCCGTCGTCGGCCAGCGCGTCACCGTCGGGCGCGGGGGTGTGCAGCGTGAGCACCGCCCCGTCGACCAGCGGCGGCTCGCCGAGGACGGTCCGCTGCAGGTCGAGCCGGCGCGCTCCGGCGTACAGCACCACCGTGCCGCCGGTGTCGGGCCCGCCCACGGTCGCCGCGAGCCCGGAGGCGACCGCGGCCAGCGCGGTCCCGGCGGGCGCGGTGRCGAGGACGTCACAGCCGGCCGCCGCGGCGGCGGCCTGGTGGCCGCTGCGCGGCCCAAGGACGGTCAACCGGATCTGCATCGCCGTCAGCGGTCCCTTCTGCGCGGAGCGCAGTGCGCGGTGCGTGCGTCCGGCAGGGGAACGGCGGGGCATGCCTGCCCGGTCACCCCCCGCCCGGCACGGACGCGTCGTCCGGTCAGGTCTGCCGGAAGGCAGGGCTCCCGTCCCGGCCGTTCCGTACGGGTGCATCCTCGCACCTGTCGCGTTCGACACGCCCGGCACCCGCCCACAATTGATCTTGATCGGTCACGGGTGGGCCGGCCCGCCGTACGAATACGGACAGGGAGCTGCGCAAAATCGCCTCCGGCATACCCCGCATACCTCATCCTTCGCACATATGTGCGGCAACCAACCTTCGTCGGCCCGCGTCTTCACCGGGGACACCCCCTAGAGTTGGGCCGGAAACCCATACAGCGGAATCAGCCGGAACACTCCGGGAAAGACCCGACCACACGACAGCAGGGGAGCGCGAGACGTGCGGCCAGTCGGCAGCAAGTACCTGCTCGAAGAGCCGCTCGGACGCGGCGCGACGGGCACCGTCTGGCGAGCCCGCCAGCGGGAGACCGCCGGCGCGGAAGCGGCCGTCGCCGGGCAGCCCGGCGAGACCGTGGCCATCAAGGTCCTCAAGGAGGAGCTGGCCCAGGACGCGGACATCGTCATGCGTTTCCTGCGCGAGCGTTCCGTCCTGCTGCGCCTGACCCACCCCAACATCGTCCGCACCCGCGACCTCGTCGTCGAGGGGGACCTGCTGGCCCTGGTCATGGACCTGATCGACGGCCCGGACCTGCACCGGTACATCCGCGAGAACGGTCCCTTCAGCGCGGTCGCCGCGTGCCTGCTGACCGCGCAGATCGCCGACGCGCTCGCCGCCAGCCACGCCGACGGCGTCGTCCACCGCGACCTGAAGCCCGCCAACGTGCTGCTCGACGAGCGCGGCGGCCAGATGAAGCCGATGCTCACCGACTTCGGCATCGCGCGCCTGGCCGACTCCCCGGGCCTGACCCGCACCCACGAGTTCGTCGGCACCCCCGCCTACGTGGCGCCCGAGTCCGCCGAGGGCCGCCCGCAGACCTCCGCCGTCGACATCTACGGCGCCGGCATCCTCCTCTACGAGCTCGTCACCGGCCGCCCGCCCTTCGCCGGCGGCACCGCGCTCGAAGTGCTCCACCGCCACCTCAGCGAGGAGCCCCAGCGGCCCCCGAGCGTGCCCGAGCCGCTGTGGATCGTCATCGAGCGCTGCCTGCGCAAGGAGCCCGACGAGCGTCCCAGCGCCGAGAACCTGGCCCGCGGCCTGCGCGTGGTCGCCTCCGGCATCCGCGTGCACTCCTCGCCCGACGAGGTCGAGGCCGCGCTCGGCGTCGGCGCCCTGCTCGTGCCCGACCCCTCGCCCGCGCCCGTCCCCACCGTGCCCGGTGCCGCCGACCCGACGCAGGCGCTGCCCGCCGGGGCCGGCGCCGCGCAGCCGGGCGCGTACGACCCGAACGCCATGACCAGCGTGCTGCCGCCGATCGGCGGGGGCGACGCCACCACCGTGCTGCCCAGCACCGGGGCCCCGGGCGCGCCCGGCGGCGCCCCGGACCCGACCTCCGTCATGCCCCCCGTGCAGCGGCCCGACACCCCGCACCCGTGGGAGTCGCAGATGCGGGCCGCCCGGGACCGCAACGAGCAGACGCAGATGCACTACCTCGACCCGAGCGAGGATCCGCTGCGCCGCCGCCCCCAGCGGCAGGCCCCGCCGCCCCCGCAGCACCAGCCCCGGCCGCCGCAGCAGCAGTACCCGCAGCAGCCTCCTCAACAGCAGCCGCAGTACCGCCCGGCACCTTCGCCGCAGCAGTACCAGCAGCCGCAGCAGTACCAGCAGCCGCAGTACCAGCAGCCCCAGCAGCAGTACCAGCCCCAGCAGTACCAGCAGCCGCAGCAGCCCCAGTACCAGCCGCCGCAGCCGCCTCCGCAGCAGCAGCGGCCCCAGGCGCAGGCCCGGCCGCAGGCACCCCAGCAGCAGCGGCCCCCGCGCGAGCCCCGGGAACCGCGCGAGCCCCGCCGCCGCAGCGCCAACCCGATCCGGATCCCCGGCCTCGGCTGCCTCAAGGGCTGCCTGGTCATGATCCTGCTGCTGTTCATCGGCGGCTGGCTGGTCTGGGAGCTCACCCCGCTCCAGGAATGGGTCGGCACCGGCAAGAACTGGTGGGACCAGGTGTGGAGCTGGGGCAGCGACGCCGTCGACTTCGTCACCTCGATCGGGGACTCGGCGAGCGGCGGCGGTGGCACTCCCTGACCCCCCCGGAAGGCCCCCGTAGCGCCGACTTCGTGGATTTGTCGACATCCAGGACGTGATTTCGCCCGCAGAAGTGAAGGTCGCCGCGATCCGGAGCCTCCAACCCCCATTCGGCCGCGTAGCTTTGTCGCGTACTCCAGCCGCTGAGGGAGCAGTCGTGGCACGGAAGATCGGCAGCCGGTACACCGCGCACCAGATCCTGGGGCGCGGCAGCGCGGGCACGGTGTGGCTCGGCGAGGGGCCCGACGGGCCCGTCGCCGTCAAACTGCTGCGCGAGGACCTCGCCTCCGACCAGGAACTGGTCGGACGCTTCGTCCAGGAGCGCAGTGCGCTGCTCGGGCTGGAGCACCCCCACGTCGTGTCCGTCCGCGACCTCGTCGTCGACGGCAACGACCTCGCCCTCGTCATGGACCTCGTCCGCGGCACGGACCTGCGCACGCGCCTCGACCGCGAGCGGYGGCTCGCCCCCGAGGCGGCCGTGGCCATCGTCGCCGACGTCGCCGACGCCCTCGCCGCCGCCCACGCCGCCGGGGTCGTCCACCGGGACGTCAAGCCGGAGAACGTCCTCCTCGACATGCAGGGCCCCCTCGGGCCGGGCGGCGCCCACCCCGCGCTGCTCACCGACTTCGGCGTGGCCAAGCTCATCGACTCCCCCCGGCGGGCCGCCGGGGGCCGGGCCACCGCGCCGACCACCCGGATCATCGGGACGCCGGACTACCTCGCGCCGGAGATAGTGGAAGGCCTGCCCCCGCGGGCGGCCGTCGACATATACGCCCTGGCCACCGTGCTGTACGAGCTGCTCGCCGGGTTCACCCCCTTCGGCGGGGGCCATCCCGGCGCGGTGCTGCGCCGGCACGTGACCGAGACCGTGGTGCCGCTTCCGGGGATCCCCGACGAGCTGTGGCAGCTCATGGTCCAGTGCCTGGCCAAGGCCCCCGCCTCGCGGCTGCGGGCCTCGGAGCTGACCGTCCGGCTGCGGGAGCTGCTGCCGCTGCTGGCCGGGATGCCGCCGCTGGACGTGGACGAGCCGGACGACGCCGAAGCGGAACCGGAGCCCTCGGAGGAACCGGCGGCCGATCCCGTACGCCGGCGGGGCGTGGTCCCGCTGGTACCGGGTTCCGCGACGGACTCCAACCGGGACACCCACACCTCCATGCGCGTGCCGGCCCCCGACGAGCTGGCCGGCGGCGCCCTGGGCACCGCCCGCGTCCCGCGTCCGGCCGGCGGCCACCGTCCGGGCTCCGCCCGGCACCGGGCCGAGGCCGCGCGCAAGCGGCGGCTGGTGCTCTCGGCGTCGGCGCTGGCGCTGGCCGCCGCGGTGGGCGTGGGGAGCTGGCTCGCGGTGTCGGGCGGCGAGGACCCCGCGCCGCCGAAGCAGGACGGCAAGCACTCCGCCCCGGCCCCCCGCTAGGCCCGCCCCGGCCCCTGGCCGGGCCCCGCCGGGCCCCTTCCGGGGCCCGGCCGCCGTGCGGGCTACGCCGTGGCGAGTTCCGGGTGCCAGCGCCGGGCGACCTCCGGGTGCGCGCGGACCCAGCCCTTGAGCTCGTTGCGCCCGTACTCCGCGTGCAGCGGGTTCGAGGCGTCCTGGCCGATGCCCGGCGCCCCGCGCAGGTAGTCCCCGGGGACGGTCTCCACGACCGCGTCCAGCCGGGGGTTGTAGAAGAACGGCACCGAGAACCGCTCCACCGCGCCCGGCGGGCTGACCACCCGGTGGTCGGTGGCCCGCAGGTACCCCTCGGTGGCGATCTCCAGCAGCTCGCCCAGGTTGACCACGAAGGCCCCCGGCAGTGGCGGGATGTCGACGTACGCGCCGTCCCGGACCACCTGGAGCCCGCCCACCGAGTCCTGCAGGAGCAGCGTCAGGAACCCGTAGTCCTTGTGCGCGCCCACCCCCTGGTCGGCGCCCGACGGGGCGGACCCGGGGTAGCGGATCAGCTTCGTGTGCAGGTGGGGGCGGTCCGCGAAGGCCGCGTCGAAGAAGTCGGCGGGGGCGCCGATCGAGGCGAGCAGCTCCCGGAGCAGCCGGTGCGCCACCGCCGCCAGCCGCGTCTGCCAGTCCAGGACCACCTCCCGCAGCTCCGGCAGCGCCGCCGGCCACTGGTTGGGGCCCTCCAGCCACAGGTACGCCGGGTCGTCCGGCCCCAGCACCGGAGCCGGCCGCTCCGCGCCGACGTCGAGCTGGTCGCGCCAGTCGGAGGCGCCGCCCGTCAGCTCGTGCCCGATCCGGGTGTAGCCCCGGAAGTGCGGGGAGTTCAGATTGCTCACCGCGAGCCGGTCCGCCTCCGGCAGCGCGAAGAACGCCCTGGTCAGCTCCAGGATCCGGGCGGTTTCGGACTCGCCTATGCCGTGCCCGGTGAGGTACAGGAAGCCGGTGTCCCGGGCGGCGGCGTGCAGCTGCTTCAGGAAGTCGGCCCGCTCGGCCGGGTCGTCCGCCCGGGAGAGGTCGATGACGGCGAGCGACGCCGAGGAGGACGAGGAGGGGGAGGCGGAGAGCGTGGCGGAAGAAGAGGAGGAGGGGTGCGCGGACGGCATGACGGCTCCGTTTCGGATGTCACGGGGTCCTGTGCCCCAGAGATGGCGGGGCGGCGGGTGGGAGAGCGCCGCCGGCAGGGATGGCGCCGGGGCGGCGGGGCCGCGTACAGGACCGAAGTCGGATCGGGGTGGATCAGGCTCGTGCGAGGTCCGGCGGCAGACAGCTCGTGGTGGTGACACGCATGTGGTCCACATGGCGGCGCTTCACGAGTAGAACGGTCATACGGTGAGGGTACGCCCGTACCCACCCCTCTCCGTACGGGTTGATTCGGCCTGGCCGGAGAGTGCCGTCCGGGGACCGGCTACGCTGGACCCGTGGCAGTCGTCGATGTTTCCGAAGAGCTGAAGTCCCTCTCCTCGACCATGGGGTCGATCGAGGCCGTCCTGGACCTCGACAAGCTGAGGGCAGATATCGCCGTGCTCGAGGAGCAGGCCGCCGCGCCGTCCCTGTGGGACGACCCGGACGCCGCCCAGAAGATCACGAGCAAGCTTTCGCACCTCCAGGCGGAGGTGCGCAAGACCGAGACCCTGCGCGGCCGCATCGACGACCTCGCGGTGCTGTTCGAGCTCGCCCAGGAGATGGACGACGCGGACACGCTCGCCGAGGCCGAGGTCGAGCTCGTCTCCGTCCGCAAGGCGCTGGACGAGATGGAGGTCCGCACCCTTCTCTCCGGCGAGTACGCCGAGCGCGAGGCGCTGGTCAACATCCGTGCCGAGGCCGGCGGCGTCGACGCCTCCGACTTCGCCGAGCGCCTCCAGCGCATGTACCTGCGCTGGGCCGAGCGGCACGGCTACTCCACCGAGATCTACGAGACCTCGTACGCGGAAGAGGCCGGCATCAAGTCGACCACCTTCGTCGTCAAGGCCCCGTACGCCTACGGCACCCTCTCCGTCGAGCAGGGCACGCACCGCCTCGTGCGCATCTCGCCCTTCGACAACCAGGGCCGCCGCCAGACCTCCTTCGCGGGCGTCGAGGTCCTCCCGGTCGTCGAGACCAGCGACCACGTCGAGATCGACGAGACCGAGCTGCGCGTGGACGTGTACCGCGCCTCCGGCCCCGGCGGCCAGGGCGTCAACACGACCGACTCGGCCGTGCGCATCACGCACCTCCCGACCGGCATCGTCGTCTCCTGTCAGAACGAGCGTTCGCAGATCCAGAACAAGGCCAGCGCGATGAACGTGCTCCAGGCCAAGCTGCTGGAGCGCCGCCGCCAGGAGGAGCAGGCCAGGATGGACGCCCTCAAGGACGGCGGCAGCTCCTGGGGCAACCAGATGCGCTCCTACGTCCTGCACCCGTACCAGATGGTCAAGGACCTGCGCACGGAGTTCGAGGTCGGCAACCCGCAGGCGGTCCTCGACGGCGAGATCGACGGCTTCCTGGAGGCCGGCATCCGCTGGCGCAAGCAGCAGGAGCAGAGCGCGTAACGCGCCTGGCGAGAGAAGGGCCCGGACACCCTCAGGTGTCCGGGCCCTTCGTCCTTACGTGTGATCGGGACGCGGCGTCGGCTACGCGGTCCGAGCCACCAACGCCAGTGTCGCCACCAGCGCCACCAGAAGCGCGATGAGCGTCACCGGATTCAGCCCGGCGAAGGGGCCCTCCTGCTGGAGGCGCTCCCGGTTCGCCCGGCACACAGGGCATCGGCCCTGGCTGACGGGTGCCGCGCAGTTCGCGCACACGAGCCGGTCATATGTCATGCGCTCCTCCTCTCGTCCCCTTCGTTAACGGCGTGGGGACCGAGTCCGTTCCCCTTACCACTGTGCCAGCTCCGCCGACATTCGGCGCGGCCCGTCCGGGCAATCACGAATCCGCACCGCCGACAGCCGGGATATATCGGGGCAAGTGCGGATGCCGGGTCCACACCTCGCGCCCGGTCGCGTATGGTCACGCACACCTACTCCCGGCGACCGTGGTGCACCCGTGATCCGATTCGACAACGTCTCCAAGTCCTACCCGAAGCAGAACCGTCCCGCACTCAGAGACGTCTCCCTGGACATCGCCAAGGGCGAGTTCGTCTTCCTGGTCGGCTCCTCCGGCTCCGGCAAGTCCACGTTCCTGCGGCTGGTCCTGCGCGAGGAGCGGGCGAGCCACGGTCAGGTGCACGTCCTGGGCAAGGACCTCGCGAAGCTCTCCAACTGGAAGGTCCCGCACATGCGGCGCCAGCTGGGGACCGTCTTCCAGGACTTCCGTCTCCTGCCCAACAAGACGGTGGCCGAGAACGTCGCCTTCGCGCAGGAGGTGATCGGCAAACCGCGCGGCGAGATCCGCAAGGCCGTCCCGCAGGTGCTGGAGCTGGTCGGCCTCGGCGGCAAGGAGGGGCGGATGCCGGGCGAGCTCTCCGGCGGTGAGCAGCAGCGCGTCGCCATCGCCCGCGCCTTCGTCAACCGGCCCGCCCTGCTGATCGCGGACGAGCCGACGGGCAACCTCGACCCGCAGACCTCGGTCGGGATCATGAAGCTGCTGGACCGGATCAACCGGACCGGCACCACCGTGATCATGGCGACGCACGACCAGCAGATCGTCGACCAGATGCGCAAGCGCGTCATCGAACTCGAACAGGGCCGACTCGTGCGCGACCAGTCGCGCGGCGTCTACGGCTACCAGCACTGAAAGGTCCCCAGACGCCATGCGCGCCCAGTTCGTCATGTCGGAGATCGGCGTCGGCCTCCGCCGCAATCTCACCATGACCTTCGCGGTCATCATCTCCGTGGCCCTGTCGCTGGCCCTCTTCGGGGGCTCCCTCCTCATGCGCGACCAGGTCAGCGCGATGAAGGGGTTCTGGTACGACAAGGTCAACGTCACCGTCTACCTCTGTACCAAGAACGACGCCATCGACGCGGCCGGCGCCCCCGCCGCCGGGGCGCCCGCCGCGGCCGGCGGCAAGCCCTGCTCGAAGGGGGCGGTGACCCCGGAGCAGAAGCAGGGCATCGAGACCGAGCTCAAGAAGATGGCACTCGTCCAGACCGTCATGTACGAGTCCTCGGACGAGGCCTACAAGCACTACAAGGAGCGCTTCGGGCACACGGCGCTCGCCTCGGTGGTCACCCCGGACCAGATGCCCGACTCCTTCCGGGTCAAGCTGCGCAACCCGGAGAAGTACGCGGTCATCACCTCGGCCTTCGCGGGCCGCGACGGGGTCCAGTCGGTCGCCGACCAGAGCAGCGAGCTCGACAACCTCTTCGCCCTGCTCGGCACCCTCAACTGGGCGGCGCTCGGCATCATGCTGATCATGCTGATCGTGGCCCTGCTGCTGATCGTCAACACGGTGCGCGTCTCGGCGTTCAGCCGGCGGCGGGAGACCGGCATCATGCGCCTGGTGGGCGCCTCCGGCTTCTACATCCAGGTGCCGTTCATCATGGAGGCGGCCGTGGCCGGCCTCATCGGCGCCGGCCTCGCCTGCGGCATGCTCGGCGCGGGCCAGTACTTCGTCATCGACCACGGCATCGCGCTCCGCGACAAGCTCCAGCTGATCAACTTCATCGGCTGGGACGCCGTCCTCACCAAGCTCCCCCTGGTCCTGGTGATCGGCCTCCTGATGCCCTCCCTGGCGGCCTTCGTCGCGCTGCGCAAGTACCTCAAGGTGTGACGAGTGCCCCGCTCCCGGTCCGGCCAACCAGCCGTACCTCGGCGGGGCTTGTCCTAGACTCGGCGCCATGCCGGGTCTGCCCGCTCTCCGTCTCCGGCCCCGCGACCTGCGTCGCGGGGCCGTCCTGACGTTGCTCTTCCTCGCCTCCGTGGGCGCCGGGGCGGGTAGCGGGTCCTGGGCGTCGAAGGAAGCGGAGGCCGACCGGCCGCTCGCCCTCACGGGTACTCCGTTACCCGCCCCGCGCCAGAGCGGGACCGCGGACCGGGAGGCCGTCGCGCGGGCCGCCGCCGAGGCCGTTGCCGAGGGCAAGTCCGGCAAGAAGGCCGCCCAGGAGGTGGTCAGCCGCAGCGGCGACCGCTGGGGCACCGTCTACGACCAGGGCGAGTACGCGGCCTTCGCCGAGGACCTCGACGGCCACTGGACCGGGGTCGGCCTCTGGACCGGGCGCCACCACGACGGCGTGATCGAGGTCGAACGGGTCCAGCCCGACAGCCCCGCCGCCCGGGCCGGGCTGCGCTCCGGGGACCGGCTGCTGAGCGTGGACGGCCGCGGCGTGACCGGGCTCGCCGTCGCCGACGTGGTGGCGCTGCTGCGCGGGAAGGCCGGCACCCCGGCGGTGCTCGGCCTCAGCCGGGACGGCGCCGTCCTCACCGAGACCCTCCGGCGGGAGCGGCTGCGTGTCGAGCCGGTGACCGTGCGCAGGCTCGCGGACGGCATCACCGTGATCAAGGTGGCCTCCTTCACCCGGGGCTCGGGGGAGCGGGTGCGCGACGCCGTCCGCGCGGCCCCGCCCGGCGCCGGGGTGATGCTGGACCTGCGCGGCAACCCGGGCGGTCTCGTCACGGAGGCGGTGACGGCGGCCTCCGCGTTCCTGGACGGCGGGCTCGTGGCGACGTACGACGTACGGGGCTCCGAGCGCGCCCTGTACGCCGCCCCGGGCGGGGACACGGGCCGCCCCCTGGTGGCCCTGGTCGACGGCGGCACGATGAGTGCGGCCGAGCTGGTCACGGGCGCCCTCCAGGACCGGGGCCGGGCCGTCACCGTCGGCTCCCGGACCTTCGGCAAGGGCTCGGTGCAGATGCCCACCGAGCTCCCGGACGGTTCGGTGGCGGAGCTGACGGTGGGCACGTACCGCACCCCGGCCGGCCGCAGCCTCGACGGCGGGGGCATCACCCCCGACCTGACGGCGGCGGGTGACGGCGCGGAGGAGCGGGCGCGCACGGTATTGGGTGGCACCGGGGTGGGTCCGTAGTGCGAAAATGACCGCACTATGGCTAAGGAAAAAGGGCGCAAGCTGATCGCCCAGAACAAGAAGGCGCGGCACGACTACACGATCATCGACACCTACGAGTGCGGGATCGTGCTCACGGGCACCGAGGTCAAGTCCCTGCGCCAGGGCCGGGCCTCGCTGGTGGACGGCTTCGTGTCGGTCGAGGGCCGCGAGGTGTGGATGTACAACGTCCACGTGCCGGAGTACAGCCAGGGCACCTGGACCAACCACAGCGCGCGGCGCAAGCGCAAGCTCCTCATGCACCGGGAGGAGATCGACAAGCTGGAGCGCAAGGCGGACGAGTCGGGTCACACCGTCGTGCCGCTGGCCCTGTACTTCAAGGACGGCCGCGCGAAGGTGGAGATCGCGCTGGCCAGGGGCAAGAAGGAGTACGACAAGCGGCAGACCCTGCGGGAGAAGCAGGACACCCGCGAGACGAACCGCGCCATCTCGGCGATCCGGCGCAAGCAGCGCGGTACGGTTTAATCTCCTGGCACGCGGTGGTCCACTTCGCGTACCATGGCGTCAGCGCCTCCCGCTCGCGGGTGGTGCCGTTGAAAACAAAACATGGGGATGATCGGTTTCGACAGCGGATGTCGATGCAGGGGAAGCGAGCCGAGGAAGCGGCAATGATCTCGCTAACCACATGTCGCAAACAATAATCGCCAACTCCAAGAGCGATAACTCCCGCTTCACCCTCGCTGCCTAATAACAGTGAGCTGAAGCCTCTGTGAGGAGCGTCAGCCCGGAAGTGGTCCCGGTCCGGATCCTGGCGTCAACAAGGGATCTAAACCTCTAGCCCCGGTCACGGGGGTTGGAGGGAAACCAAACAGTGACTGAGCCCGTCGGAGACTTGTCCGTGTGATCTCCGGGGCTGAGAAAAGCGCAGCGGACTGCGCTCGGAGAAGCCCTGCTTCTGCACCGTTGGACGCGGGTTCGATTCCCGCCATCTCCACTCATCCCATGTAGTACAGAGCGCCAGCGACCACACCGGTCCTGGCGCTCTTTGCTTTGCCCGGGCCGGAGGTCACGGGCGGTCAGTAGTGGTAGCGCGCCTTGAGGATCTTCACTTCCTTGTCGTCGACGCGGTACACCAGCCGGTGTTCGTCGTCGATGCGGCGGGACCAGTAGCCGGACAGGTCGCCCTTCAGGGGTTCCGGCTTGCCGGTTCCGGTGAACGGGGTGTGCTGGACCTCGCCGATCAGGCGCGTGATCCTGACGGCCTTCCTCCGGTCGGACGCCAGCCAGAACAGGAAGTCCTCCCAGGCGTCGGGATCGAAGCTGACGTCCCTCACTCGTCACCAGCCGCGTCGGTCGCGAGGGACTCCAGCTCCTCCAAGGTCCTGGTGAGGCCGGCCTCGCCCGCCTTGTCGCGGGCGACGGCCTCCATCAGGCGGCCGGCGTTGGCCGGGGAGCGGAGCAGGTAGACGGTCTCCTGCCAGGCCTCGTAGTCCTCGGCCGACATCAGGATGGCGTCACCCGCGTTGGAGGTGATGCGCGTGACGGTGTGGTCGGCGGCCACCTCCTTGATGAGGTTGAACAGGTTGGCGCGTGCGGAGGTCGCCGAGACGGCGGGTGTGGACACGGGTGCCCCTCTCGCGTACGGGAATCAGACATGTACCGGTTTCCGGTACATGTGACGTTACCACCTGTACCGGATTCCCGTACATGGTGAGTGGCGAAGGCCCCGCGGCCGGACGGCTGCGGGGCCTTCGCCAGGGGTGGGTCGGGTCAGGCGCAGAACGGGATCTGGTTGAGGTTCTCGGCGTAGCGCGGAAGGTGCCGCTGCGGGCCGTGTCCTCCCCGTTCGAGGCGGCGATGACCACACGGCCCGTCGTGCCGGGGGCGATCGAGGGGACGTACGGCTGGGAGAGCCGCAGGTGCGACGAGTCCGCGGCCAGGGCGGGCGCGGTCGGCACCAGGCAGGAGGCGGTGACGGCCGCGACGAACAGGGCCGCCGAAACGGAACGGGAGGCAGGCGAGGGGAGTTCCTCCGCGAAGGGAAGGGTGCTGGGAAGACCCCCCAGTCATTGCGGATCGCGCGGGCCGCTCGTGAGTACCACGCGGGTACGGTCACTCGGGCGCCGGACAAACAGGGCAAACAGGGCGGCCGCGGCCGGGAGGGCGTACGCGGTCGTGGTCCCCAGGCGGTCGACGGCCAGACCGGCCGCGGCGGACCCGGCGGCGATGCCGGCCAGGATCGCCGTGACCGCGAGGGTCATGCCCTCGTTGACGCGACCCTCGGGCGTCAGGGCGTGCACGCGGGACATGGCCGTCACCATCACCGGGGCCGTGGCCGTCCCAGCCAGCAGCAGGGCCCCGGCCAGCAGCGGCAGCGAACCCGTGGCCGCCGCGGCCCAGGGCAGCGTCATCGCGCAGGACAGGCCGGCCAGGCAGGCCCGCAGGCTCCGGGGCCGCAGGGTCCCGTAGAGCAGTCCGGCCGCGCAGGAGCCCGCCGCCTGGAGCGCCAGCACGGGGCCGCTCGCGGCGCCGAGCCCCCGCCCGGAGAGGTGGGCGACCGAGGTGACCTCCATCGACCCGAACACCACCCCGGTGGCGAGGAACAGGGCGAGCAGCGGGAACAGCGCGCGCACCGGAGAGGGCCCGCGGACGGACCGGCGCCCGGCCGGCGGCGGCTCCGTGGCGCGGTGCGCGGTGAAGACGAGCATGCCGGTGAGGAGCAGCACCGCCCCGGTGAGGGTGCCCGCCTCGGGGAAGGCTGAGGTGCACAGCAGGGCCGCGAGGACCGGGCCCAGCATGTAGCAGAGCTCGTCGGCCGCCTGCTCGAAGGACATCGCCGTGTGGTGCGCCTCCCGGGGCAGCAGATGGGTCCAGCGGGCCCGGGACAGACCGCCGATGTTGGGGGTCGTCGCGGTGGCCGCGTAGGAGGCGAACAGCGTCCAGGCGGGAGCTCCGGTGCGCACGCACACGATCAGGCAGAGCGAGCCGAGGACCGCGATCACGGTCGCCGGCACCGCGATCCGGGCCTGGCCGTGGCGGTCGACCAGCCGGGCCGTCCACGGCGCGACCACGGCGGTGGCGGCCAGTCCGGTCGCGGTGACCGCGCCGGCGAGGGCGTACGAGCCGCGCTGTCCGGCGATCATCATGACCGCGCTGATCCCGAACATGCCCATGGGGAGACGGGCGAGGAGGTTCCCGGCGGTGAAGCCGCGGGTGCCGGGGAGGGCGAAGAGGCGGGCGTACGGGCCGCCCGCGCGGGCGGAGGCGGGGCGGGCGGGCGCGGGGGTGGAGGCGGGGGCGGCCAGGACCAGGGTGCTGCCGGTCACGGCCATCAGCGGGGTTCTCTGCGGCATGCCCCGATCCTGCGGTCCGGCCCGTACGGCGGTCCAACACCTGTTCCGACGCCATTCACGCACCCGTGTTGTCAATCCGCGTTGTTAGTCTCCGCGGGTGAACTCCCGTGACGTCGACCCCCGGCTGCTGCGCGGCTTCCTCGCCGTGGCCGAGGAGCTGCACTTCTCCCGCGCCGCCGCCCGGCTCTACGTCGCCCAGCAGGCCCTGAGCCGCGATGTGCGCCGCCTCGAACGGCTACTGGGCTCCGCGCTGTTCGTCCGCACCACCCGGGCGGTGGAACTCACCCTCGACGGGGAGCGGCTGCTGCCCCACGCCCGCGAGGTGCTGCGCGCCCACGAGGAGCTGGCCGCCGCCTTCGCCGGTCCGCCCCGGGCCCTGCTCGTCGACGTGAACACCGACGGGCCCGGCACCGGCCGGCGGGTGCTGGAGCACGCCCGCGAACTCGCCCCCGGCTGCGAGCTGATGGCCCGCTTCGAGAGCGGGCTCACCCATGCCGCCGCCGAGATCGCCGCCGGCCGCCTCGACGTCTCCTTCGGGTACGCGGCCGGGCTGGCCCCCGCGCTGCGGTCCCGGCTCGCCCACCGGCCCGTCCGCTACGAACCGCTCGCCGTACTGCTGCCCGAGGACCACGCCCTGGCCGCCCGCGCCGAGGTGCCGCTGGCCGCGCTGGCCGGGGAGAGCGTGTACGCGGGCGCCGGGAACCCGCGGACCCTGGAGTGGACCGGGCTGGCCCGCGAGCTGTTCGCCGGGCGGGGCATCGCGCTGGCACCGCCCGCGCCGGTGGCGGTGGGCAAGGAGGAGTTCGGGAGGGTGATGGCCAAGACCCGCACCCCGGTCCTGGCGACCGTGGACTTCGTCGAGCTGCCCGGCTGCGTGAAACGGCCCCTGGTGGACCCCGTACCGCTGTCCCCGCTCGCCCTGGTGTGGCGCAGGGACCTGCGCCATCCCGGCGTGGACGCCCTCCAGCGGGCGGCCGACGGCCTGGCGGCCGCGCACGGCTGGCTGGACGTCCCCCCGGGCAGCTGGCTCCCGGCGGCGCTCACACCGGGAGCCGCCCCCGGGTGAGCGGGAGGTTTCCCGCCGGTCATCCGGCGGGGACCGGGGCCGAAACGGGCCGTTCCTACCGTCGTTCCCACGGACGCGACAGATGGGGAGGCGTGTGATGACCCGTACCACCGCACCACGCGAGAGGGGCCGCTGGATCCAGCGGTGGGACCCCGAGGACGAGACGTTCTGGCGGGAATCGGGCGAGCGGATCGCCCGCCGCAACCTCCTCTACTCGGTGTTCTCCGAACACATCGGCTTCTCCATCTGGTCCCTGTGGTCCGTGATGGTGCTCTTCATGGGCCCCGGCTACGGGATCGACCCGGCCGGCAAGTTCTTCCTCATCGCCACCGCCACCTGCGTCGGCGCCCTGGTCCGGATCCCCTACACCTTCGCCGTCGCCCGCTTCGGCGGCCGCGACTGGACCGTCGTCAGCGCCCTGCTGCTGCTCGTGCCGACCGTGGCCGCGCTGGTGGTCATGGAGCCCGGAACCCCGTACGGGACCTTCCTGGCCGTGGCCGCGCTGACCGGCGTCGGCGGCGGCAACTTCGCCTCCTCTATGACCAACATCAACGCCTTCTTCCCGCTCCGGAAGAAGGGCTGGGCGCTCGGCCTCAACGCGGGCGGCGGGAACATCGGCGTCCCCGTCGTCCAGCTCGCCGCGCTGCTCGTCATCGCCACCGCCGGGGCCGGACACCCGCGCCTGCTGCTCGCCGCCTACCTCCCCCTGATCGTGGCCGCGGCCGTACTGGCCCTCGTACGCATGGACAACCTGGCACCCGTGCGCGCCGACGCGGGCGCCGTACGGGAGGCGGCCCGCCAGGCCCACACCTGGATCATGGCCTTCCTCTACGTCGGCAGCTTCGGCTCCTTCATCGGCTACGGCTTCGCCTTCGGGCTGGTCCTGCAGACCCAGTTCGGGCGCACCCCGCTCCAGGCCGCCTCGATGACCTTCCTCGGCCCGCTGCTCGGCTCCCTGTCCCGGCCCGTGGGCGGGGCGCTCGCGGACCGGCTCGGCGGGGCGCGGATCACCCTGGCCGCCTTCGTGGCGATGGCCGCGGCCACCGGGGTGGTCGTCCTGGCCTCCGTACGCGCATCCCTGCCCGTGTTCCTGGCCGGCTTCGTCGCCCTCTTCGCGCTCAGCGGGGCCGGCAACGGCTCCACGTACAAGATGATCCCGGGGATCTTCCACGCCAAGGCCCTGGCGCGGGGCCTGGAGGGCGAGGAGGCGGCCGCGTACGGGCGGCGGATCTCCGGGGCCGCCATGGGCCTGATCGGCGCCGTGGGGGCGCTCGGCGGGCTCGGCATCAACCTGGTGTTCCGTCAGGCCTTCCAGGACTCCGGCTCCGGAACGGCCGCCTTCGTCACCTTCCTCGCCTTCTACGCGGCGTGCTGCGCCGTCACCTGGGCGGTATACCTTCGCCGGCCGCGGCAGCGCCCCACGGCCGCCCCCGGAGCCCCGGAAGCCCCGGGAACCACCGCGAAGGCGCAGCTCACCTCCGTGTGAGGCGGGCCCGGTGCCGTGCGCGTTACGCCACCGAAATACGGCGGAACCGAGCCTGACACGACCCCTTGACAGGCTCGGTCCCGCGACGTGACACCTGCCCGGACCCCGGGCAACGGCAGCCGAGGCAGGTCACCCACCATGGACGAAGCAACGCACGGCCCGCTGGCGGGCTTCACCATCGGCGTGACCGCCGCCCGGCGCGCCGACGATCTGATCGCCCTGCTGCGCCGGCGCGGCGCGAGCGTGGTGCACGCACCCGCGCTGCGGATCGTTCCCCTCGCCGACGACGGCGAGCTGATGGCGGCCACCAAGGAACTCATCGACTGCCCCCCGGACGCGGTCGTCGCGACCACCGCCATCGGCTTCCGGGGCTGGATCGAAGCCGCCGACGGATGGGGGATCGGCGAGGGACTGCTGGAGCGGCTGCGCACCGCCGAACTGCTGGCGCGCGGGCCCAAGGTGAAGGGGGCCGTACGGGCCGCGGGGCTGGTGGAGGACTGGTCGCCGGGGTCCGAGTCCCTCGCGGAGGTGCTGGACCGGCTGCTGGCCGGCGGGGTCGCCGGACGCCGGATCGCGCTGCAGCTGCACGGGGAGCCGCTGCCCGGGTTCGTGGAGGCGCTGCGCGCGGGCGGGGCCGAGGTGGTGCCGGTGCCCGTGTACCGGTGGATGCCGCCGCAGGACCTCGCGCCGCTGGACCGGCTGCTGGACGCGGTCGCCGTCGGGGCGCTGGACGCCGTCAGCTTCACCTCGGCGCCCGCCGCGGCCTCGCTGCTGTCCCGCGCCGGGGAACGGGGACTGCGGGAGGCCGTCGTGGAGGCGCTGAGCGGGCCGGTGCTCTGCGCCTGCGTCGGGCCCGTGACGGCGCTGCCGCTCCAGGCCGAGGGGATCCCCACCGTGGCGCCGGAGCGGTTCCGGCTCGGGCCGCTGGTGCAGCTGCTCTGCCAGGAACTCCCCGGCCGGGCCCGGGTGTTGCCGGTCGGGGGCCACCGGCTGGAGATCCGGGGCCGGGCGGTGCTCGTCGACGGCGCGCTGCGGCCGGTGCCGCCCGCCGGGATGGCGTTGCTGACGGCCCTGGCCCGGCGTCCGGGGTGGGTGGTGTCGCGGGCCGAACTGCTGCGGACGCTGCCGGGGGCGGGGCGCGACGAGCACGCCGTGGAGACCGCGATGGCCCGGCTGCGAGCGGCGGTGGGGGCGCCGAAGCTGATCCAGACGGTGGTCAAGCGGGGGTACCGGCTGTCGCTGGACGCCGGGGAGTGCGCGGGCGGCGGTTCCGACCGCTGAGGGGATGTGCGGCGCCGTGGGGGTCGGTTAGCGTGCTCGGATGATCATTGACGGAGTGGAGATGAGGGGCGTCACGGTCGACGACGCCGCCGCGCTGGCCGAGGTGGTGGCCCGCAACCGGGAGGCCATGAAGCCCTACGAGCCCTTCCGGCGCGAGGAGTTCTACACGGAGGCCGGCCAGCGGGCCCGGATCGAGGCGCTGCTCGCGGAGCGCGAGTCCGGCCTCACCCTCCCGTTCCTGCTGGTCGCGGACGGGACCCCGGTCGGCTCGATCAACCTCGGCTCCATCGCCCTCGGCCCCCTGCGCAGCGGCGGCATCGGCTACTGGGTCGACCGCGACTGGCACGGCAAGGGCCTGGCCACCGCCGCCGTCGAGGAGGTCTGCCGGATCGCCCGCGACGAGCTCGGCCTGCACCGGGTCGAGGCCGGGACCCTGCTCGACAACGTCGCCTCCCAGCGGGTCCTGGCCAAGACGGGCTTCACCGAGTTCGGAGTCGCCCCCCGCTACCTCCACATCAACGGAGCCTGGCGCGACCACCGCCTCTTCCAGCGCCTCCTGCACGACGACCCGCCGCCGAGGTGACCGACGCCCCGGACTCCGCGCCCCCGCCCGGGGGCTTCCGCAACGCACGCGGCGACGGCACTCTGGGGAGGCGACCCACGGGGACCCACGGCGACCGAGGCGGTGACCGGCATGTGGTTCGACTCCGGGCGGGTCTGTCTGGACCTGCTGGCCACCTCCACGCCCCAGCCCCACGGGGACGCGGAGGGCATCGGTGACACCGACGAGCTGAGGCTGTGGCTGGTCGGCGCCGGACTGGTGCCCGACCGGACCCCGCTCGCCCGCCTCGGGCCCGACTGGGTGGCGGCCTTCAGCGGCCTGCGCACCGACGTGGGCACCCTCGTACGGTCCGCCCTGGCCGGGGCCGGCCCCGAGGAGGGCGCCCTCGCCCGGGTCAACGCGGCGGCTGCCGGTCCACCCCCGGGTCTGTGTGCCGTACGGGACCGGGAGGGGCACCTGGTACGGGAGTTGTGCGGCGGGGTGGAGTGCGCGGGGCTGCTGGCCGCGGTGGCCCGGGACGCGGTGGAACTCCTCACCGACCCCGGAGACCTGGCCCTGCTGCGCGCCTGCGAGGGCGACGGCTGCACCCGCGTCTACCTCGACACCTCCCGGGGCCACCGCCGCCGCTGGTGCTCCAGCGAACTGTGCGGCAACCGCGAACGCGTGGCCCGCCACCGGAGGCGGGTCCGCACGGCGGTGGGCGCGGGGGAGGGGGTCGGGGGGAGCGGGGCCTGACCCGGCCCGGATCAGAGAGGGTTTGGGGGTTTCCCGTCAGTCCCATCGTCTCTCCGCGTCGGGCCGGCCCGTCAAGGGCGCTCCCTTCGGTCGCGTCGCTCCGCGATGGCCTTCGGCCACCCTTGACCGCCCGACCCGCCACGGACATCCGAAGACTGCCGGGAACCCCCCAAAAGAACGGTCCACGGGGAAGTGGGGGAGGGGCGGGCACCTCAGCGATGCGAGACCCGTCTCCGCCCAAGCCCCCGATCCGGGCCCACAAGTCCTCGGCCCCCGGCCCGGGGTGCCCAAACCACCCGACACGACGACCACAGCGTTCAACGGGCCCCACGCGCACCAGACGCTACGCGCTTCGCCCGGCATGGCGTCCGGCGGCCGTCCGGGGCCGCTACCCGCACGAAACGACGACCACAGCGCCCTGCGGAGCCCCCGGACGCACCAGATCGCTACGCGCTCCTCATGTCTCGGCGTCTGCAGCCCGTCCTGGGAGGATCCTGGCGGGGCGGTACAGGGATCCCTCCAAGGTCTCGATGTRTCCRGCGGGCACGATGTTGCCCACTGCGGTGGTGAATTCSAGGCCGGACGRGTCGCGGAYGTAGGCSAGSYGCRCCCACCGCTCGGCTCCGCTGTCCGAGACGTTCTCGTTGACCACAGCCATCAGCTCGCCCTCGGTACCGGACGCGATGTCGCGGACCCGGCGGCCCAGGAGCCGGTGCGGCATGTACTCGTAGCCCTCACTCATGCGACACCGCCTCGGAGGAGTCGAGGAACCGATCCCAGCCGGCCAGAGCACGGTCGAGCAGCTCTGCGGAGGTGTCGGCTACCTCTCTAGAGACGTGACCTACTACAGCCGATCTGGAATGGCTTCGTCAATACATCTCCAGAGATGTGTGTCGGAATGGTTGATGGGGTCGAACGCCGGTCCGTGCGGCGGTCCACCTCTGGCCCTAGGGTGTCTAGAGAGGAGAAGGAGTGATCGGTTCGATGACCAGCCAGGGCAGCACCGGCCAGCCGAAGTACCAGCGGATCGCTGATGCACTGAGGGCGGCCATCCAGTCGGGCGAATACGGCCCGGGCGACCGCCTGCCGGGTGAGAACGACCTCATGGCCACCTACGGCGTCGCCAGGATGACCGCGCGTCAGGCCCTTGGCGTGCTCCGGAACGAAGGCCTCGCGGAGGCGCGGAAGGGCGCCGGCGTCTTCGTGCGGACGTTCAAGCCGCTGCGGCGCCGAGGCATCGAGCGGCTGGCGCAGGGGCGGTGGGGCTCGGGGCACTCCGTCTGGTCCGCCGACACCGAGGACCGGGAGCTCGTCGTCGACCAGGTCGAGGTACGGGAGGAGGCGGTCGGCCGCCTCGCCGACGCTCTCGGCCTCTCCGTCGGGTCCCGGGTGTGGGTGCGCAGCCGCCGTTTCGTGCTCGACGGCAAGCCCGTCCTCTTCGCGACGTCGTATCTGCCGTCCGACGTGGTCGCCGACTCCGCCATCACACGGGCCGACACCGGCCCTGGCGGAACGTACGCCAGGCTGGCCGAACTGGGTCAGGGGCCGGTCCGTTTTCGTGAGGAGATCCGCTGTCGGATGCCTTCGGCCGACGAAGCCGAGCGGCTCTCCCTCTCCATGGGCACGCCGGTCGTCCAGATCGTCCGCACCGCGTTCGCCGAGGGCGGCCGCCCCGTCGAAGTCAACGAGATGACCCTGGATTCCGCCTCCTACGTCCTGGAGTACGAGTTCGACGCCTGATCCACCGGTGACCAGCCCGAGACGGCCGTCGGACGCCGAGACATGGGGAGCGCGTAGCGATCTGGTGCGTCCAGGGGCTCCGCAGGTTGCTCTGGTCGTCGTGTCGGGTGGTCTGTACCGCCCTGGGCCGGGGCCGATGGATGTACGGGGCCGGAATGCGGGACTGGGCGGAGATGGCTCGCACGTCGCTGGGATGCCCGCCCCTCGCTCATGAACCCGGTAACCGTCCTTTTGGGGGTTTCCCGGCAGTCTTCGGATGTCCGTGGCGGGTCGGTCGGTCAAGGGTGGCCGAAGGCCATCGCGAAGCGACGCGACGAAGGAGCGCCCTTGACGGGCCGGCCCGACGCGGAGAGACGATGAGACTGAGGGGAAACCCCCAAACCCTCTCTGATCCAGGTCAAGGGAGTCGGCCTCATCGCAACCCCGCCCCCGCCGCCACCCGGGAGGCGGGTGGGCAGGCGCCGGGCGGCCACGCGGGGGTGAGGGGGAGATGGTGGGTCCGTGGCCCCGCCCCGTACCCGTACGTATCCGTCCGATTCGTCCGGCGCGCGGAACCGGCGTGCGGACAGGGCCAGGGTTCGCGTACGGTTGACGGTCGCCCATGCACGTCAGAAGGGGGCCTTGGTGGCCGCGCAGAATGCCGCTGTCGACAGCACGGCGGATTCCGTCCGCGATCGGGAGATCGCGGCCGAGCAGACGCATCTCGATCAGGTGTACCGACGCCTTGAGGAGAAGATCCACGAGGCCGAGTTCCTGATGAACGACGCCGCCAAGCGGGGGCAGGTCGGCACGCCCGGCGCCCTCGCCGAGCGCGACGCGCAGGTCTTCCGCGCCGGGATCCACCTCAACCGGCTGAACAACGAGTTCGAGGACTTCCTCTTCGGCCGCATCGACCTGGTCCTCGGCAAGGACGGTGAGCGCGGCCCCGACGGCGCGTACACCTCCGTCGAGCCCGCCGACGACGCGATCCGCCCCGACCTCACCGCCGAGATCGCCGAGACCCTGCACATCGGGCGGATCGGCGTACTCGACACCGACTACGCGCCGCTCGTCATCGACTGGCGCGCCCCGGCGGCCGCGCCGTTCTACCGCTCCACCCCCAAGGACCCCGGCCGCGTCGTGCGCCGTCGCGTGATCCGCTCCAAGGGCCGCAAGGTGCTCGGCGTCGAGGACGACCTGATGCGCCCCGAACTCACCGCCACCCTGGACGGCAAGGAGCTGCCCGCCATCGGCGACGGCGCCCTGATGGCCGCGCTCGGGCGGGCCCGTACGCACTCCATGCGGGACATCGTCTCCTCCATCCAGGCCGAACAGGACCTGGTGATCCGTGCCCCCGCCGCCTCCGTCGCGGAGGTCGCCGGCGGGCCCGGCACCGGGAAGACGGCCGTCGCCCTGCACCGGGCCGCGTACCTGCTCTACCAGGACCGGCGGCGCTACTCCGGCGGCATCCTGATCGTCTCCCCGACGCCGCTGCTCGTCGCCTACACCGAGGGCGTCCTGCCCTCCCTCGGCGAGGAGGGCCAGGTCGCCATCCGCGCGCTGGGCTCCCTCGTCGACGGGGCCGAGGCGACCACGTACGACGATCCTTCCGTCGCCCGCGTCAAGGGCTCCTCCCGGATGCTCAAGGTGCTCCGCAAGGCCGTGCGCGGCGCGCTGGAGCTCGGGAACGCTCCCGAGCGGCTGCGCGTCGTGGCCTTCGGGCGACGCCAGGAGCTGGAGGCCCCCGAGCTCGACCGGATCCGCCAGACCGTGCTCAGCGGCACCGCCCCGGTGAACCTGCTGCGCCCGCGCGCCCGCAAGCTGCTGCTCGACGCCCTCTACGCGAAGTCCGGCCAGTCGGGCCGGCACAGCGACCCGGAGCTGGCCGCCGAGCTGCGTTCCGCGTTCGACGAGGACATCTCCACCGAGGACGACTTCATCGGGTTCCTGAACGCCTGGTGGCCGGAGCTGACCCCGCGCAAGGTGCTGGCCGCGATGGCCGACGAGCGGCGCCTGGGCCGCTGGTCGCGCCGGGACCTGAACACCCGCGAGACCCGCCAGCTGGCCCGTTCCCTGCGCCGGGTCGGCCCGGACGGCAAGGGGCCCCTGTCGGTGCACGACGTGGCCCTGCTGGACGAGCTGCACCAGCTGCTCGGCGCGCCGGCGCGGCCCAAGCGCAGGCGGGAGATGGATCCGCTCGACCAGCTCAGCGGGCTGGAGGAGCTGATGCCGACCCGCGAGGAGACGCAGTGGGAGCGGGCCGAGCGGATCGCGGCCGAGCGCACCGAATACGCGCACGTGATCGTGGACGAGGCCCAGGACCTGACGCCTATGCAGTGGCGGATGGTGGGCCGGCGCGGCCGGTCGGGCACCTGGACGGTGGTCGGCGACCCGGCGCAGTCCTCGTGGACGGACCCCGACGAGGCGTCCGCCGCCCGTGACGAGGCCCTGGGGCGCCGCCCGCGCAGGCGGTTCACCCTGACCGTGAACTACCGCAACCCGGCCGAGGTGGCCGAGGTGGCCTCCCGGGTGCTGAAGCTGGCGATGCCCGGCATGGAGCCGCCGACCGCGGTGCGCTCCACCGGCCTGGAGCCCCGTTTCACGACGGCCGGGGACGACCTGGGCGCGGCGGTCCGCGAGGAGACGCAGCGGCTGCTGGAACAGGTGGACGGCACGGTCGGCGTGGTCGTGGCCATGGACCGGCGCGCGGAGGCCACGGGCTGGCTCGCGGACCTCGGCGAGCGGGCGGTGGCGCTGGGCAGCCTGGAGGCCAAGGGCCTGGAGTACGACGCCACGGTGGTCGTCTCCCCGGCGGAGATCGCCGAGGAGTCCCCGGCGGGCCTGCGCGTGCTCTACGTGGCCCTGACGCGTGCGACGCAGCAGCTGACGGTGGTCTCGGCGGCGGGCGACCGGCCGGGCGAGGACGGCGTACCGGAGCTGCTGCGCCCCTGACGGGCCCGGGCGGGGCCGGGGCCGCCCCCGGCCCCGCTGGGGCCGGATGGCCCGCGGCCAGGCGCGTGAGCCGGGAGACCGACTCGTCGGAGGGGGGATCACATCCGGCGATCCTTTGTTAGCCTGGGTACGACACCGGCTCGATCCAAGCCCCCGGGCCCAACCTTCGTCGCCTAGAGCGACCACTTGCCGCGAGGCGAGCATGGCGGGTCGGTGTCGTCAGTCTGAGCGGGAACACCAGGTCCGCGCCCTCCACGCAGTGGGGGGCGCGGACCTGTTTCGTATCAACCCACCATTCCACCGACCCCTGATATCTCGTATGGTGGAAGTGTTCTTCCGGAATTTGTAGCTGGTTACCTCGTACCGGCTGGTAGGTGGGACGATCGGACAACGGGTCCGTCCACGTCTGCCGTGTGCGGGCCCGTGTACAGCGAAATCAGGGACAGAAGAGGAAACACGGCCATGGCAACGGCGCCCAGCGTCTCGTATTCGATGACGGTCCGACTGGAAGTGCCCGCGAGCGGAACCGCGGTCTCCCAGCTCACCACCGCCGTGGAGTCTTCGGGGGGCTCGGTCACCGGCCTCGACGTGACCGCATCCGGTCACGAGAAGCTCCGCATCGACGTCACCATCGCCGCCACCTCCACCGCGCACGCCGACGAGATCGTCGAGAAGCTGCGCGGCATCGAGGGCGTCAGCCTCGGCAAGGTCTCGGACCGAACCTTCCTGATGCACCTCGGCGGCAAGATCGAAATGTCGTCCAAGCACCCCATCCGCAACCGTGACGACCTCTCGATGATCTACACCCCGGGCGTCGCCCGCGTGTGCATGGCCATCGCCGAGAACCCCGAGGACGCGCGCCGCCTCACCATCAAGCGCAACTCCGTCGCAGTCGTGACCGACGGCTCCGCCGTGCTGGGCCTGGGCAACATCGGCCCGATGGCCGCGCTGCCCGTCATGGAGGGCAAGGCGGCCCTCTTCAAGCGCTTCGCCGGCATCGACGCCTGGCCCATCTGCCTCGACACGCAGGACGCCGACGAGATCGTCGCGATCGTCAAGGCCATCGCCCCGGGCTTCGCCGGCATCAACCTGGAGGACATCTCCGCGCCGCGCTGCTTCGAGATCGAGGCCCGCCTGCGCGAGGCCCTCGACATCCCCGTCTTCCACGACGACCAGCACGGCACCGCCATCGTCGTCCTCGCCGCCCTGACCAACGCGCTTCGCGTGGTGGGCAAGGCAGTTGGCGACGTCAAGGTGGTCATGTCGGGCGCCGGCGCAGCCGGTACCGCCATCCTCAAGCTGCTCCTCGCGGCCGGCGTCAAGAACGCGGTCAGCGCCGACATCCACGGCGTCGTGCACGCGGACCGCCCCGACCTCGTCGACGCGGCCCCCGACTCCCCGCTGCGCTGGATCGCCGACAACACCAACCCCGAGGGCTACACCGGCACTCTGAAGGAGGCCGTGGTCGGCGCCGACGTCTTCATCGGCGTCTCCGCCCCGAACGTGCTGTCCGGCGAGGACGTCGCCGCCATGGCCGAAGGCGCCATCGTGTTCGCGCTCGCGAACCCGGACCCGGAGGTCGACCCGGCCGTCGCCCGTCAGACCGCCGCCGTGGTGGCCACCGGCCGTTCCGACTTCCCGAACCAGATCAACAACGTGCTGGTCTTCCCGGGCGTCTTCCGCGGTCTGCTCGACGCCCAGTCGAGGACCGTGAACACCGACATGATGCTGGCCGCGGCGAGCGCCCTGGCCGACGTCGTCGGCGAGGACGAGCTGAACGCCAACTACATCATCCCGTCCGTCTTCAACGACAAGGTCGCGGGCGCGGTCGCCGGCGCGGTCCGCAAGGCCGCCTCCGCTCCTGTGACGGCGGCCACGTCCGTCTGATCCGGCGCGTCGCGGGGTGCGGGCCGGGCGGGGCGCCTCTAGGGTTGCGGGGATGCCCGCGTGGCCCGCGGTCCGCATCCACGGCGGTCCGACGGGTCCACCCGGCCCAGGGGACCGCTGAAGCCTTCGATGCGGACGGAGCGTCACCGCGGCGTGACTGTGGCGCTTTTCGTGTGACCCTGGCGGGTGCCGGATTGGCTTTCCCGCCGCTGGTGGGGGCAGGATGCGTAACCGGGCGAGAGGGTCTGACGTTCAGACCCGGGTCCGGGGACTGTCCGAGGGCCCTGGCAGCATCGGCTTCGATCTCACGCCTCTAAGGCAAGTTGAACACGGGAGTACAACATGAACCGCAGTGAGCTGGTGGCCGCTCTGTCCGAGCGCGCCGAGGTGACCCGCAAGGACGCCGACGCCGTTCTGGCCGCGCTCGCCGAGACCGTCGGCGAGATCGTCGCCAAGGGCGACGAGAAGGTCACCATCCCCGGCTTCCTGACCTTCGAGCGCACCCACCGTGCCGCTCGCACCGCGCGCAACCCGCAGACCGGCGACCCCATCCAGATCCCGGCCGGCTACAGCGTGAAGGTCTCCGCGGGCTCCAAGCTCAAGGAAGCCGCCAAGGGCAAGTAGTACGCCCTTGTGCCGAGGGCCGTACCGGCCCTCGGGACGGCAGTAGTACGTACGACGAAGGGCGGCCACCCCACGGGGGTGGCCGCCCTTCGGTCGTGCCCGGCCGGTGCCCGGCCCGTGCGCGGCCCCCAGGAGGGCCTCACGGGCCCTTCCAGGGCCTCGTGGGGCCCCGGAAGGGATCGGTCCGGGCCGGGACCCCATCGGGTCTCAGGATCCGGACCGGGAGCCGGTCTCAGACGAGGTCGCCGTTCGGCAGTTCGACCTTGGCGCCGAGTTCGACGAGCTTCTCCATGAAGTTCTCGTAGCCGCGGTTGATCAGGTCGATGCCGTGCACCCGCGAGGTGCCCTCGGCCGCCAGCGCCGCGATCAGGTACGAGAACCCGCCGCGCAGGTCGGGGATGACCAGGTCGGCGCCCTGGAGCTTGGTCGGGCCCGAGACGACGGCCGAGTGCAGGAAGTTGCGCTGGCCGAACCGGCACGCGCTGCCGCCCAGGCACTCGCGGTACAGCTGGATGTGAGCACCCATCTGGTTGAGCGCCGAGGTGAAGCCGAGCCGGGACTCGTAGACCGTCTCGTGGACGATCGACAGGCCCGACGCCTGCGTCAGGGCGACGACCAGCGGCTGCTGCCAGTCGGTCTGGAAGCCGGGGTGCACGTCCGTCTCCAGCGCGATGGCCTTCAGCGGGCCGCCCGGGTGCCAGAAGCGGATGCCCTCGTCGTCGATCTCGAACGCGCCGCCGACCCGGCGGAACGTGTTCAGGAAGGTCATCATCGAGCGCTGCTGCGCCCCGCGGACGTAGATGTTGCCGCCGGTCGCCAGGGCCGCGGACGCCCAGGAGGCGGCCTCCAGACGGTCCGGGAGCGCCTTGTGGTTGTAGCCGCTCAGGCGGTCCACACCGGTGATGCGGATGGTGCGGTCGGTGTCGACGGAGATGATCGCGCCCATCTTCTGCAGGACGCAGATGAGGTCTTCGATCTCCGGCTCGACGGCGGCGTTGCTGAGCTCGGTCACGCCCTCGGCCAGGACGGCCGTCAGCAGGACCTGCTCGGTCGAGCCGACCGACGGGTAGGGGAGGCGGATCTTGCAGCCGCGCAGGCGCTGCGGGGCCTCAAGGTACTGGCCGCCTTCGCGCTTCTCGATGGTCGCGCCGAACTGGCGGAGCACGTCGAAGTGGAAGTCGATCGGCCGGCCGCCGATGTCGCAGCCGCCGAGGCCCGGGATGAAGGCGTGGCCGAGGCGGTGCAGCAGCGGGCCGCAGAAGAGGATCGGGATCCGGGAGGATCCCGCGTGCGCGTCGATGTCGGCGACGTTGGCGCTCTCGACGTGGGTCGGGTCGAGGATCAGCTCGCCCGGCTCCTCGCCGGGCCGCACGGTCACGCCGTGCAGCTGGAGCAGCCCGCGCACGACCCGCACGTCACGGATGTCGGGAACATTGCGCAGCCGGCTCGGCTCGCTGCCGAGCAGGGCGGCGACCATGGCCTTCGGCACGAGGTTCTTCGCGCCGCGAACACGGATCTCGCCCTCGAGCGGGGTTCCGCCGTGGACAAGCAGGACATCGTTGCCGGTCATGGATCTCGCGTTCCGGAGAGGATGGGCAGGGGATCAGTGAAAAGGGTAAGGGTCGCTACCCCCTTGTTTGTATGGCCGACGTGGCCGTAGGACTGTCATGAATTCGGCACAGCACCCTGCGTGTGCGACAGGTGGCGGAGTGTCGCGTTCCGGTGTCGGTGAAGGCGCGCGCTCCTCTCTGCCGCCGTGCGCCCTGAGCTGCGCGTGATCCATTGCGGCCGTCCGCTCCCCCTGGAGGGCGATTGTGCGAGATCATGTCCGCATGACCGAGGTGTCCTCCCTCACAGGGCGGCTGCTCGTGGCCACCCCCGCCCTCGCGGACCCGAATTTCGACCGCGCGGTCGTGCTGCTGCTCGACCACGACGAGCAGGGCTCCCTCGGCGTGGTCCTCAACCGGCCGACCCCGGTGGACGTCCGCGACATCCTGCTGCCGTGGGCACCGCTGGCCGGCGACCCGGGCGTGGTCTTCCAGGGCGGCCCCGTCGCGCTGGACTCCGCCCTGGGGGTCGCCGTGATCCCGGGTGAGGAAGGGCCGCTGGGCTGGCGCCGCGTGCACGGCGCGATCGGCCTCGTCGACCTGGAGACCCCGCCCGAGCTCCTCGCCGCCGCCCTCGGCGGCCTGCGCATCTTCGCCGGCTACTCCGGATGGGGTCCCGGCCAGCTGGAGGTTGAGGTGGGCGACGGCGCCTGGTACGTGGTCGATTCCGAGCCCGGGGACGTCTCCTTCCCGGACCCCGAACGCCTGTGGCGGGCGGTGCTGCGCCGCCAGCGCAGCGAGCTCGCGATGGTCGCCACCTATCTGGACGACCCGTCGCTGAACTGACCCCGACGGGGTTCAGTACCCTGGATTTCATGAGCACTCTTGAGCCCGAGCGCGGGACTGGTACGGGGACCCTCGTAGAGCCGACGCCGCAGGTGTCCCACGGCGACGGCGACCACGAGCGCTTCGCCCACTACGTCCAGAAGGACAAGATCATGGCGAGCGCGCTCGACGGCACCCCCGTCGTCGCGCTCTGCGGCAAGGTCTGGGTGCCGGGCCGCGATCCGAAGAAGTACCCGGTGTGCCCCATGTGCAAGGAGATCTACGAATCCATGGGCTCCGGCGGCGACAAGGACAAGGGCGGCAAGGACAAGTAACCGGGTCCGGGGCCCCGGCCAGGTGGTCCGGGGCCCGGTGGTCCCGGGGCCGGACGTCCCGACCGTCGAGGCGAAGGCCCTCGGTGCGCGATCGCGCCCGGGGGCCTTTTGCGTGCCCCGGGGGCGGGCTAGGGTCGGCCCGACGAGCACGCTGCGAAACGAGCGTTGCGCAGGGTGCAACAGGCTCGCTGCCGCGAAGGGCTGACGCATGGACCTGATCCCCGTACCGCAGGACGCCACCGTGGACGAGGAGGGCCGGCGCTACGCGTTCGGCCCGCGGCCGCTGCTCGCCGCCGGACCCGGTGCCGAGGGGGTCGCGCGCTGGCTGCGCCGCGAGCTCGGGGCCGCCACCGGGTGGGAGCTGCCGGCCGCGGGGCCCGGCGAGCGGGCCGACGTACGCCTGGCCGTCGATCCCGGGCGGGCGGAGTCCGACGGGCCGGAGTCCTACCGGCTGACCGTGGCCGCGGACGGGGTGGAGCTGACGGGCGCCTCCGCCGCCGGGCTGTTCTGGGGTGCGCAGACGCTGCGTCAGCTGCTCGGGCCCGCCGCGTACCGCAGGGCGCCGCTGGCCGGGCCCGCCGGGCGGCCCGGCTGGAGCCTGCCGTACGTCACCGTCGCCGACGCCCCCCGCTTCGGCTGGCGCGGGATGCTGCTCGACGTCGCCCGGCACTTCACGCCCAAGGACGGGGTCCTGCGGTACGTCGACCTCCTCGTCGCCCACAAGCTGAACGTGCTCCACCTGCACCTGACGGACGACCAGGGCTGGCGGATCGAGATCGCGCGGTACCCGAGGCTCACCGAGGTGGGCGCCTGGCGCGCGCGCAGCCGCTGGGGACACCGGGCCTCGCCGCTGTGGAACGAGACCCCGCACGGCGGTTTCTACACCCGGGACGACATCCGCGAGATCGTCGCGTATGCGGCCGAACGGCACGTGCGGGTGGTCCCCGAAATCGACCTCCCGGGGCACTCCCAGGCCGCGATCGCCGCCTACCCCGAGCTGGGCAACCGCGACGTCGTGGACACCGCCGCGCTCGGCGTGTGGGACGACTGGGGCGTCAACGAGAACGTGCTCGCCCCCACCGAGGACGTACTGCGCTTCTACGAGGGAGTGTTCGAGGAGGTCCTGGAGCTGTTCCCGGCGGAGGTCTCGCCCTTCGTGCACGTGGGCGGCGACGAGTGCCCCAAGGCGCAGTGGCGCGCCTCCCCGGCGGCACAGGCGCGGATCGGGGAACTGGGGGTGGACGGCGAGGACGGGCTCCAGGCCTGGTTCATCAGGCACTTCGACGGCTGGCTCGCCGCGCGCGGGCGCCGGCTCGTCGGCTGGGACGAGATCCTGGAGGGCGGGCTGGCGGACGGCGCCGTCGTCTCCTCCTGGCGCGGCTACGGGGGCGGGATCGCCGCGGCCGAGGCCGGACACGACGTGGTGATGTGCCCCGAGCAGCGGGTGTACCTGGACCACCGTCAGGCGGACGGCCCGGACGAGCCGATGCCCATCGGGTACGTGCGCTCGCTGGAGGACGTCTACCGCTTCGAGCCGGTGCCGCCGAAGCTCTCCGCGGAGGCCGCCGCCCACGTGCTGGGGGCGCAGGCCAACGTGTGGACCGAGGTGATGGAGAACCAGGCGCGCGTCGACTACCAGGTGTTCCCGCGGCTGGCCGCCTTCGCGGAGGCGGTGTGGTCCCGGCTGCCGGAACCGGAATCCAGGGACTACGAGGGCTTCGAGGCCCGGATGACGGCGCACTACGCACGGCTCGACGCCCTCGGCGTCGACTACAGGCCACCGGCGGGACCATTGCCGTGGCAGCGTCGGCCGGGGGTCCCGGGGCGTCCGCTGGCGGGCGCGCCCCCGATCGTGTGACCCGGGGGGTGTGCCGCCCGCCCGGTCGTCGTTGACCGGAAGCGGAACTCTTCGGAAACCTTTGGAACTCTGCCTCGAACCAGAGCGATACGGGGGAAAACGGGCGTTCGGGAGGTAGGGGAAACAGGTGGTGCGGGGTGGTGCCGACGTGCGTCCGGGCAGGGCGCGGGTGGGGTGCGGGTGGGGTGCGGG
>NZ_JBFRER010000091.1:0-30076 GCF_052114405.1 Streptomyces sp. M-16
CCCCCGCGGCGGCCCCCGCGCAGGCCGCCGCCCCCGCCGCCGCGCCCTCCCCCGGCATGGCCGCGGGCGCCGGGCAGGTCCAGGCGATGTGGCCCGGCATCCTGGAGGCCGTGAAGAACCGCCGTCGCTTCACCTGGATCCTGCTCAGCCAGAACGCCCAGGTCACCGGCTTCGACGGCACCACCCTCCAGCTCGGCTTCCCCAACCCCGGAGCCCGCGACAACTTCGCGAGCAGCGGCAGCGAGGACGTCCTCAAGGCGGTGCTGGCCGAGCAGTTCCAGGTCAACTGGAAGATCGACGCCGTGGTCGGCGCGGGCGGGGGCGGCAGCCCGGCCCCCGTCCAGCAGTCCTCGTACGGGGCCCCGGCCGCACCCGCCTACAGCCCGCAGCCGCCCCCTCAGCAGCCCCAGGCGCCCGCCCCGCAGCAGCAGTACCAGCCGCCCCAGCAGTCGGCCGCGGCACCGCAGCCGCCCGTACAGCAGGCGCCCCCGCCGGTCGCCCCCGAGGACGACTTCGCCGAGGAGGACGATCCCGACCTCGTCGAGAGCGCCCTGACCGGACACGACCTCATCGTGCGGGAGCTCGGAGCCACCGTTGTGGAGGAATACACGAATGAGTAGCGCCGTGTAGTTGGGTGGCCGCACGAAACGCGCCACGCCGTCCGGGCTACTCTGGGCGGCGTGAAGGTCCTCGTCATCGGCGGCGGCGCCCGCGAACACGCCCTGTGCCGCTCTCTGTCCCTCGACCCCGACGTCTCCGCGCTGTACTGCGCCCCCGGCAACGCCGGCATCGCCGAGGTGGCGGAGCTGCGCCCGGTCGACGCCCTCGACGGCGCCGCGGTCGCGGCGCTCGCCACCGAACTCGGCGCCGACCTGGTCGTCGTCGGCCCGGAGGCGCCCCTGGTGGCCGGGGTCGGCGACGCCGTCCGCGCGGTCGGCATCCCCGTCTTCGGCCCCTCCGCGGAGGCGGCGCAGCTGGAGGGCTCCAAGGCCTTCGCCAAGGACGTGATGGCCGCCGCCGGGGTCCCGACGGCGCGCAGCTACGTCTGCACCACCGCGGAGGAGGTCGACGAGGCGCTCGACGCCTTCGGCGCCCCCTACGTCGTCAAGGACGACGGTCTCGCGGCCGGCAAGGGCGTCGTGGTCACCGAGGACCGGGCCGCCGCCCGCGCCCACGCGCTGGCCTGCGACCGGGTCGTCATCGAGGAGTACCTCGACGGCCCCGAGGTCTCCCTCTTCGCCATCACCGACGGCGTCACCGTCCTCCCGCTCCAGCCCGCGCAGGACTTCAAGCGCGCGCTCGACGGCGACGAGGGCCCCAACACCGGCGGCATGGGTGCGTACTCGCCGCTCCCCTGGGCCGACCCCAAGCTGGTCGACGAGGTCATGGCGCTGGTCCTCCAGCCCACCGTCGACGAACTGCGCCGCCGCGGCACCCCCTTCTCCGGCCTGCTCTACGCCGGTCTCGCGATCACCTCCCGCGGCACCCGGGTCATCGAGTTCAACGCCCGCTTCGGCGACCCCGAGACCCAGGTCGTCCTCGCCCGGCTGCGCACCCCGCTCGCGAGCGTCCTGCTGAACGCCGCCCGCGGCACCCTGGACGCCGAGCCGCCGCTCAGCTGGCGCGACGACGCCGCCGTCACGGTGGTCATCGCCTCGCACAACTACCCGGAGACCCCGCGGACCGGGGACCCGATCGAGGGCCTCGCCGAGGTGGCGGCCCTGGACGCGCCCGACGCCTACGTGCTCCACGCCGGGACCCGCCGCGAGGGCGACGCGGTCGTCAGCGCGGGTGGGCGCGTGCTGTCGGTGACGGCGACCGGTTCCGACCTGGCGCAGGCGCGCGAGAAGGCGTATAAGGCGGTTTCGCGGATCAGGCTCGACGGTTCGCAGCACCGTACGGACATTGCGGCCAAGGCGGCCGAAGGCCGCTGACCAGCAGGGTCGTGGCGAAGCGGGCCCGGTGCGCGGGAAAGGCGCACCGGGCCCGCGCGCGTATTCGCGTGCGACTGCATCCGGCCGCGTTCGAACGCATCCACCTTTGCCCAAAGCCATTCCATCGGGTGATCGTCACCCGGACCGCCTGACGCCCGCCCCGGCCCCAACTAGGGTGCGGCGCAAGCATTCCGGCACATGGCCCACCGGCATTGCGATGTCGGTGGCGGGTGTCACAGTGGGGGAGTGAGCAACGCCGCCGCAGGGCAGAGGGGGTGAGGTCCGGCCGTGTCCGGAACCGGTTCGATCGCAGAAGTGGGCACGCCCTCCGCGCGTTCCCGGGCCCTCGCCGTGCTGCGCGTCCGCAGCAGGGCGCTGGCCGCCGTGCTGCTGCCCGCCGCCCTCGCGGTGGTGCTCGTGGCCGCCCGGATGACGGGCCGGCTGGCCGGGGACCCCTGGCCGGCGGTGACTCTGGCCGTGTGCGCGGTCGCCGCGCTGGTGCTGCTGGTCGGCGGGATCTTCGGCGCCGTGGTCCTGCGCGCCCGCCCCGCCGTGACGCCGACGGTCCCGCTCTCCGAGGCCGCCGCGCCCGACCTCTACCGTCTGGTGCGCGACCTCGCCGACCGGATGGACGTTCCCGCGCCCTCCGCGATAGCCCTGACCCCGGACTGCGACAGCTGGCTGGAGGACCGTGCGCACGCGGCCCACCGCCGGGCCGGCGCGCGCGCCTCCGCCGGACCCGCGGGGCCCGAGTCCGAGCCGGGCGCCGCCCCCGTGCTGGTGATCGGCTCGCCCTTCCTGTGGTGGATGCGGGTCGCCGAGCTACGGGCCGTCCTCGCGCCCGTCGTCGCCGGTACGGGCCCTTCCGCCCACCCGGACATAGCCGACGCGCGCGGCTTCGTCCGCGGACTCGACGCCGCCGTGGACGTCGGGAGCCGGCCCGGCCTGGGCTGGATCGCGCATCCCGCCCGGCTGCTGCTGCGGCTGTGCCGCACGGACGCCGCCGAGATGGAGCGCGGGGTGGCCGCCGCCGCCTCCGACCGCGCCCAGGGCGTGGACTACGGGCTGCGCATCGTCGCCCAGGAGCAGGTCGGCCTCGCCTACGCGGGCTGGGACCGGCTGCTGACCCGGGTCGCCCTGCCCGCCTGGCGGATGGGCCGCTGGCCCGCGCACCTCGATGCCGGGGTGGTCTCCGCCCTGACCGAGCTCTCGCGCCGCGACCGGCTGGCCGACGAGTTCACCACACGACTGGGCGAGCGTCCCGCGTGCGATCTGCTGGAGCAGCCCGGGGCGGTCGACGAGGCCACCTCCCTGCTGGCCGCCCGGCTCTTCCACGGCGGCCCGGCCGAGGCCGGGCCGGACTGGTCGCCGGTGGACTGGGCGGCGTACCCGGAGGAGGTCGTCGACCGCAAGTGGCGCACGGAGGCCGCCCGCCTCCACACGGCGCTGGACGCCCTCTCCGTCCCGACGGGCCTTCCGACGCCCCCGTCCTCCCAGACCCCGCCGTCTCCCCAGACCCTGGCGTCTCCCCAGACCTCGCCGACGGCCCCGGTGCCGGCGACGACTCGGGCCCCGGGCCCCGCCCCCATGCCGGCCCCGGGCCCCGTCACGGCCCCCGCGGGCCCGCTCCCGGGGGCCGGCCGGGACGCGGTCGCCGACGGGCGGGCCGCCTTCGCTCCGCCCGCCGAGGACGGCTTCGGCGGCCCGACGCTGGAGCGGGTGCTCGCGTACCTCACCGACCCCACCGGTGAAGGCGCCGCCGGGGAGGCCCTGGCCGGGCGCCTCAGCGGGGACCTGGCCCGGGGGGAACGCGCCGCCGGCGCCGCCACGGGCTCCGGCCGCCCCAGCGGCGCGGACACGCTCCCGCTCTTCCCGCTCCAGCTCCCGCGCAGCGGCCGGGACCTGCTGGCCGACCACGTCACCGCGCTGGTCTGCTGCGCCGCCGTGGACTCGGCCGGAGCGGCCCCCGGCCTGGACTGGCTCGACGGCCCGGTCCTCCTCGTCGGCGGCCGGCGCAGCGCCGACCTGGCCCCCCGGGTGCTCTCCCTGGTCGAGGAAGGGGACCCGGCGCCCCTGCGGGACTGGCTCGCGGAAGTCGGCGTACGCCCCGAGAAGCCCGTCCGCCTCGTCTGAGGGCGGCGCCCGGGGTTCCGGTCACGCCAATTCGCGACGAACGGTGACGGAGTGCGTGCGTTATGTGATGTGCTGGGATCGGTCGCGGCGGAGCTGTCCGAAAACCGCCGGGCCGCACTGACGAAAACGCGTTCGGGGGAGCGAGGGAGGGGTAGCGGTATGGGTGCGGACCAGATCCGGCGGTGGGAGTCAGGTGCGCTCGCGCACGCGGTCAACGACCCCTTCGGCCAGGGCCCCCTGCCCTGGTTCCGCGGCAGCGAGCTGTACTTCGACGACACCGGCCACGTCGTCCCCTGGTACGTGGACCCGGCCGCGGCCCCCGGCCGGGTCCCCCGCGCCCGCAGCAGCGGCCCGCTCACCGCCGACGACGTGCACCGCCAGATCAAGGGCTTCGCCTCCACCGGCGCGGTCGCCCCCGGCGAGGCCATCGACTTCCACATCACCGTCGACCCGCCCCAGCAGTTCTCCGTCGACGTCTACCGGATCGGCCACTACGCCGGCGACGGCGCCTCCAAGATCACCACCAGCCCCCGGCTGTCCGGGATCGTGCAGCCGTCCCCGCTCACCGCCGACCGCACCGTCTCCTGCCACCACTGGTGGCTGTCCTGGCGCCTCCAGGTCCCCTCGTACTGGAGCGTCGGCGCGTACGTGGCCGTCCTGACCACCGTCGACGGCTACCGCTCCCACATCCCCTTCACGGTCCGCGACGACCGCCCTGCCGACCTCCTGCTGCTGCTCCCCGACATCACCTGGCAGGCCTACAACCTCTACCCCGAGGACGGCCGCACCGGCGCCAGCCTCTACCACGCCTGGGACGAGGAGGGCCGTCTCCTCGGCGAGCGCGACGCCGCCATCACGGTCTCCTTCGACCGCCCCTACGCGGGCGCCGGCCTGCCCCTGCACGTCGGCCACGCCTACGACTTCATCCGCTGGGCCGAGCGCTACGGCTACGACCTCGCCTACGCCGACACCCGCGACCTCCACGCCGGCCGAGTCGACCCCACCCGCTACCGCGGCCTGGTCTTCCCCGGCCACGACGAGTACTGGTCGGCCCCCATGCGCCGCGCCGCCGAGCGCGCCCGCGACCACGGGACCTCGCTGGTCTTCCTCTCCGCCAACACCATGTACTGGCAGGTCGAACTGGGCCCGTCCCCCTCCGGGGTCGAGGACCGCCTCCTCACCTGCCGAAAACGCCGCGGCCCCGGACGGCCCAGCCTGTGGCGCGAGGTCGACCGCCCCGAACAGCAACTCCTCGGCATCCAGTACGCGGGACGGGTCCCCGACCCCGCTCCCCTGGTCGTGCGCAACGCCACGCACTGGCTCTGGGACTCCACGGGCGCGGCCGAGAACGACGAACTCGACGGCCTGGTCGCAGGCGAGGCCGACCGCTACTTCCCGCGCACCCAGCTCCCGGAGCACCGGGACCGGATCCTGCTCGCGCACTCCCCGTACCGCGACAGCGAGGGCGCGAAGCGCCACCAGGAGACCTCCCTCTACCGCGCGCCCAGCGGCGCCCTGGTCTTCGCGTCCGGCACCTTCGCCTGGTCCCCGGCGCTCGACCGCCCCGGCCACGTGGACGAGCGCGTCCAGCGCGCCACGGCCAACCTCCTCGACCGGATCTGCAAGCGCGACTGACCCCGCCCGCCCTGCCCGGAAGCCCCCGCGAAGACGCCCCCGCCGACCCGCACGGCCGACCCCCCGACCCGGGCACGGGCCCCCGTGCGGGAGAATGGCCCTGCGCTCGTACAGAACCACAGGGAGACTCCGTGCCCGGATTCGTCGAAAAGCCCGAGCCGGTGCAGGTGCCCGGCCTCGTCCACCTCCACACCGGCAAGGTCCGTGACCTCTACCGCGACGAGGACGGCCGCCTCGTCATGGTCGCCAGCGACCGCATCTCCGCCGCGGACTGGGTGCTGCCCACCGCGATCCCGGACAAGGGCCGCATCCTGACCCAGCTCTCCCTCTGGTGGTTCGACCAGCTCGCCGACCTGGTCCCGAACCACGTCATCAGCACCGAGCTGCCCGCCGGAGCCCCCGCCGACTGGGCCGGCCGCGCCCTGGTCTGCCAGAACCTCGACATGGTCCCCGTCGAGTGCGTGGCCCGCGGCTACCTCACCGGCTCCGGCCTCGCCGAGTACGAGAAGTCCCGTACGGTCTGCGGACTCGCCCTCCCCGAGGGCCTCGTGGACGGCTCCGAGCTGCCCGCCCCGATCTTCACCCCGGCCGCCAAGGCCGCGGTCGGCGACCACGACGAGAACGTCTCCTACGAGGAGGTCGCGCGCACCAACGGTGCCGAGACGGCCGCGCTGCTGCGCCAGGCCACCCTCGCCGTGTACGGGCGTGCCCGGGACGTCGCGCGCGAGCGCGGGATCATCCTGGCGGACACCAAGTTCGAGTTCGGTTTCGACAAGGACGGCACCCTGGTCGCCGCGGACGAGGTCCTCACTCCGGACTCCTCCCGCTTCTGGCCCGCCGACCAGTGGGAGCCGGGCCACGCCCAGCCCTCGTTCGACAAGCAGTACGTCCGTGACTGGCTGGCCTCCCCGGCCTCCGGCTGGAACCCCAAGGGCGAACTGCCGCCGCCCGTCCTGCCGCAGGAGGTCGTCGAGCGGACCCGGGCCAAGTACGTCGAGGCCTACGAGCGCCTCACCGGCCAGACCTGGAGCTGAGACACGAAGAAGGCCCCGATCGGAGAACCGATCGGGGCCTTCAGCTGAGCGGACAACGCGACTCGAACGCGCGACATCCACCTTGGCAAGGTGGTGCTCTACCAACTGAGCTATGTCCGCCTGTGCGCCTTGGCGCGAGGACAACTATACCCAACCTCGCCGGCGTGCGAGACGCACCGCGGTGTGACGGTTTTCGGCGCCCAGTTTCGTGGCCGCCGACGACAGGTAGTTGCGCACCGTCCCCGGTGACAGCGAGGCCCGCTCCGCGATCTCCACGATCGGCGCCCCGTCCGCCGCGAGTTCCAGCACCTCGGCCTCCCGGGCCGTCAGCGGGGAGTCCCCCGCGCTGATCGCGTCGGCCGCCAACTCCGGGTCCACGTAACGGCCTCCGCCGTGCACGGTGCGGATCAGCTCGGCCAGCCGCTGCGCCGACACCGTCTTCGGGGCGAAGGCCCGCACGCCCGCCGCAAGGGCCCGCTTCAGGTGCCCGGGACGGCCGTGACTGGTCACGATCATGGTCCTGCACCCGGGCAGTTCGGCCCGGATCGCTGTGGCGACACTCACACCGTCGGCCCCAGGCATCTCCAGGTCGAGCACCGCCACGTCGGGCCGGTGGGCCCTCGCCATCGCCAGGGCCTCCGGTCCGGAGGCGGCCTCGGCGACGACCACCAGGTCGTCCTCCAGACCCAGCAGCGCGGCCAGCGCACCCCGGATCAGGTGCTCGTCATCGGCCAGAAGTACCCGTACGGGAGTCACGCCCGCACCTCCACTCGTCGCAGTCCGTCTCCCGGAACCTCGGCCCGCAGCCGGAACCGGCCGCCCTCGACCGGTCCCGCCAGCAAGGTCCCGTCCACCGCCGCGAGCCGCTCCCGCAGTCCCGCGAGCCCGGATCCGGGCGGGCCGGCCGGGGCGTCGGGAGCCCCGTCGTTCTCCACCAGCAAGGTCACCGCGCCGGAAGGCTCCCCGGCGGTCACCCGGATCAGGCAGCTCCGCGCGTCCCCGTGCCGCAGTACGTTCGTGGTCGCCTCCCGGACCACCCAGCCCAGCGCCGACTGCACCTCGGCCGACAGGGTCCGCCCGGCCGCCTCGAACTCGACCCGGCAGTCCATCCCGGCGGCGTTCAGCACCCCGCGCGCGCCCTCCAGTTCCACCGACAGGTCCGCCTCCCGGTACCCCCGCACCACGTCGCGCACCTCCCGCTGCGACTCCCGCGCGATCCGCTGCACCTCGATCATCTGGTCGACGGCCTCGGGCCGTTCGCGCCGGGCCAGCTGCACCGCCAGCTCGCTCTTGAGCGCGATCACCGCGAGGTTGCGGCCCATCACGTCGTGCAGGTCCCGGCCGAACCGCAGCCGCTCCTCGGCCACCGCGAGCTGCGCCTGGAGCTCCCGGGCCCGGTCCAGCTCGTGGACGGTGGTCAGCAGCCAGCCGGAGAACCCGTAGGCGACACTCAGGAACACGCCGGCCAGCAGCGTCCCGATCAGGTGGCCGAGGGCCTCGGCCGCGGGGATCCCGAGGGCGTACGCCGCGGCGCCCGTGCCCCCCGCCGCGATCAGCGGGACGTACCGCATGTGCCGGACCTTCTCCAGGGACAGCACCACCGCGCCACAGCCGAAGCCGGCCAGCCCGAACACCATCGTGATGGACACCGAGTCGTCGACGTGTCCGGTGCGGCGCAGGACGAGGAGGGCCAGGCAGGCGGCGGCCGTCACGACGGACACCGCCACCACGAGCCGTACGGGCCGTTCCCGGCTGCCCACGATCCAGTCCAGCGCCCTGGAGGTCAGGCACCCGACCAGGAGGGAGTGGGCGCTCACCACCACCAGGAGGGCGATCGAGACCGCCGGCGGACCGCCGTTGGCCGCCGGGGCCAGCCCCGGCAGCCCGAACCCCACGATCTCCATGACTATGAAGAAGTGGAAGGACCAGCGCGTGTAGAGCTCGACCTTCCCCGCGCTGCTGCGGCGCTTCCACCACCCGGTCAGCTTCGACACGGCCCGTTCCCCCGGATCCCTCGTACTGGCGGCGCGGTGCCCGGCGAACCGTCGTCGGACGGCCGTTACCGCGACCATGATCCAGACCAGTGTGACGGCGGCCGGCGCAGGGATGCGCCCGTCGGGTCCGGCTTCCCCGTGGCGGTCATGGTGGCGGTCATGAATCCAGCCTCGGCGCGGTCCGGCGGGTCCGGCAGTGCGCGCCGTCACGGCCCGCGATGACATTTGTCATCGGAAAGTGACGTGTGCCACAAAAGGGGAGAGTGGGGTGATGGCACCGGAGAACGACAAAGGCCCCGATCGAAGATCGGGGCCTTTGTTCTCTGAGCGGACGACGCGACTCGAACGCGCGACATCCACCTTGGCAAGGTGGTGCTCTACCAACTGAGCTACGTCCGCATGCTTCCCACGGCACAAGTGCCGTGCTCTGCGTGCATCACTCTACCTGATCCACAACCGTGGTCGGTAAAGCGTGCAGAGCGGGTGACAGGGATTGCACACTGCGCCTCCCCCCTGGAAGGGGGGTGTTCTGCTACTGAACTACACCCGCACGACTTCGGGGCGGTGGCTTTTCGGCCTCGCCCCTCGGCGTGATCCACACACTAGCCGATCGGAGGGGGTGGATGGCAAATCCGGGGTCAGTGGGCTTCGTTGTAGGCCGCGTAGACGCGCTTCGGGATGCGCCCGCGGGGCGGCACGTCGTGGCCGTTGGACCGGGCCCAGGCCCGGACGACCGCCGGGTCGGGGGCGACGGACGTGTGCTTGAACGCCTTGCCGGAACGGGACTGCCGGCGACCCGCGGCCACGAAGGGGGCCAGGCCCTTCCGCAGTTTCTTTGCGTTGGCCACATTGAGGTCGATCTCGTACGTCTTACCGTCCAGAGCGAACACGACCGTTTCCGTCGCTTCTCCGCCGTCGAGGTCGTCGGAGATCGTGACTACTACGCGCTGCGCCACGGATATCGGTCCCTTCGTGCGTCCATCCCCGCCCGCATGACGTGCGGTGATGTCGCCTGTGTGGATGTTTCGGTGGAATGCATCAAACCGTCGGAATCCCGGCTGATTCCTTTGTACCGCGATTCTCATTGAATTGCGAAGCCCAGTTAATTCTCCCCGCGTGTCCCGCCGCAATGGCGGGCACGTGGTTTTCCGGTGGATTTTGCGAAGCGTTGGTGAAGCCGAAACGGCGGGCCGGCTGCGGCCGCCCGATATCTACCCGCGTAGAAATTTTGGCCGGGTACGCTGAGGGAACCGCCTTGCACCAACCACCTCATCGGGAGTGCCAGTGGCACGCGTCGTAGTCGACGTCATGCTCAAGCCGGAGATCCTCGACCCCCAGGGCCAGGCGGTGCAGCGTGCACTGCCGCGCCTGGGCTTCGAGGGGATCGCCGACGTCCGCCAGGGGAAGCGCTTCGAGCTGGAAGTGGAGGGACCGGTCGACCAGGCCGCCCTCGACCGCATCCACAAGATGGCCGAAACGTTCCTCGCCAACACCGTCATCGAAGACTTCACCGTGAAGGTCGAGGCCTGACGGTGACCACTCGCATCGGTGTCGTCACGTTCCCCGGAACGCTCGACGACCGTGACTCGCTGCGCGCCGTCCGCCTCGCGGGGGCCGAGCCGGTCTCGCTCTGGCACCGCGACAAGGACCTCCACCAGGTCGACGCGGTGGTCCTCGCGGGCGGCTTCTCCTACGGGGACTACCTGCGCGCCGGAGCCATCTCCCGGTTCTCGCCGGTGATGGAGACCATCATCGAGCAGGCCAAGGGCGGCATGCCCGTCCTCGGCATCTGCAACGGCTTCCAGGTCCTCACCGAGGCCCACCTGCTGCCGGGGGCGATGCTCCGCAACAACCACCTCCACTTCATCTGCCGCGACCAGAAGCTGCGGGTGGAGAACGCGGAGACCGCGTGGACCGGCGACTACACCGCCGGCCAGGAGATCTCCGTACCGCTCAAGAACATGGACGGCCGCTACACCGCCGACGAGCGCACGCTCGACGAACTGGAGGCCGAAGGCCGAGTGGCCTTCCGGTACCTGGACGTGAACCCGAACGGTTCGCTGCGCGACATCGCCGGCATCACCAACGCCGCGGGCAACGTCGTCGGTCTGATGCCGCACCCCGAGCACGCGGTCGAGCCGCTGATCGGGACGGGCCGCACCGACGGCCTCCCGTTCTTCACGTCGGTCCTGAAGAAGCTGGTCAGCGCATGAGCCTCGACACCGTCAAGAACGCCTCCGAGACCCCGGACGCCTCCCAGCCGTGGAAGGAACTCGGCCTCAAGGAGGACGAGTACGCCCGGATCCGCGAGATCCTCGGCCGCCGGCCCACCGGCGCCGAGCTCGCGATGTACTCCGTCATGTGGTCCGAGCACTGCTCGTACAAGAGCAGCAAGGTCCACCTGAAGCAGTTCGGCGAGAAGGTCCCGCAGAACGACGCCATGCTCGTGGGCATCGGCGAGAACGCCGGCGTCGTCGACGTGGGCCAGGGCTACGCGGTCACCTTCAAGGTCGAGTCGCACAACCACCCGAGCTACATCGAGCCCTACCAGGGCGCGGCCACCGGCATCGGCGGCATCGTCCGCGACATCCTCGCCATGGGCGCCCGCCCCGTCGCCGTCGTCGACCCGCTGCGCTTCGGCGCGGCCGACCACCCCGACACCAAGCGCGTCCTGCCGGGCGTCGTCGCGGGCATCGGCGGCTACGGCAACTGCCTGGGTCTGCCCAACATCGGCGGCGAGGTCGTCTTCGACGCCTGCTACCAGGGCAACCCGCTGGTCAACGCCGGCTGCATCGGCGTGATGAAGCACGAGGACATCCACCTCGCCAAGGCCTCCGGCCCCGGCAACAAGGTCATCCTCTACGGCGCCCGCACGGGCGGCGACGGCATCGGCGGCGTCTCGGTCCTGGCGTCCGAGACCTTCGACGACACCAAGCCGACCAAGCGCCCCGCCGTCCAGGTCGGCGACCCCTTCCAGGAGAAGCTCCTCATCGAGTGCACCCTGGAGATCTTCAAGGAGAAGCTGGTCGCGGGCATCCAGGACCTCGGCGGCGCCGGGCTCTCCTGCGCCACGTCCGAGCTGGCCTCCGCCGGTTCCGGCGGCATGCGCGTCGAGCTGGACACCGTCCCGCTGCGTGACGCGACCCTCTCGCCCGAGGAAATCCTCATGAGCGAGTCGCAGGAGCGCATGTGCGCGATCGTCGAGCCGCAGTACGTCGACCGCTTCATGGAGATCTGCGAGAAGTGGGACGTCATCGCCACCGTCATCGGTGAGGTGACCGAGGGCGAGCGCCTGGAGATCTTCTGGCACGGCGAGCAGATCGTGGACGTGCCCCCGGGCACCGTCGCCCACGAGGGCCCCGTCTACGAGCGCCCGTACGCGCGCCCCTCCTGGCAGGACGCCCTCCAGGCGGACGACGCCGGCAAGCTGCCGCGGCCGCAGACCTCCGAGGAGCTGCGCGCGCAGGTCCTGGCGCTGGTCTCGTCCCCGAACCAGGCCTCGAAGTCCTGGGTCACCGACCAGTACGACCGTTTCGTGCAGGGCAACACGGTGCTCTCGCAGCCCGAGGACGCCGGCATGGTCCGCATCGACGAGGAGTCCAACCTCGGCGTGGCCATGTCCACCGACGGCAACGGCCGCTACGCCAAGCTCGACCCCTACGCGGGTGCGCAGCTGGCGCTGGCGGAGTCGTACCGCAACGTGTCCGCGACCGGTGCCAAGCCGCTCGCGATCTCCGACTGCCTGAACTTCGGTTCCCCCGAGGACCCGGACGTCATGTGGCAGTTCGCCGAGGCCTGCCGCGGTCTCGCGGACGCCTGCCTGGAGCTGGGCACCCCGGTGACCGGCGGCAACGTCTCGCTCTACAACCAGACCGGCGAGGTGGCGATCCACCCGACCCCGGTCGTGGCGGTCCTCGGCGTGATCGACGACGTCAACCGCCGGACGCCGATGGCGTTCAAGGAGACCGGTCAGCTGCTGTACCTGCTCGGCGACACCGCCGAGGAGTTCGGCGGTTCCGCCTGGTCGCAGGTCGTCCACGACCACCTCGGCGGCCTGCCGCCCAAGGTGGACCTGGGCCGCGAGAAGCTGCTGGGCGAGATCCTGATCTCCGCCTCGCGCGACGGCATGATCGACGCCGCGCACGACCTGTCGGACGGCGGCGTCATCCAGGCGCTGACCGAGTCCTGCCTGCGCGGCGGCAACGGCGCCCGCGTGGTGGTGCCCGAGGGCCTGGACGCCTTCACCTTCCTCTTCTCCGAGTCCGCGGGCCGCGCCATCGTGTCCGTCCCGCGCAGCGAGGAGCTCCGCTTCACCGACATGTGCGGTGCGCGCGGTCTGCCCGCGACCCGCATCGGTGTGGTGGACGGCGAGGAGATCGAGGTCCAGGGCGAGTTCAGCCTCCCGCTGGCCGAGCTCCGCGAGGCCCACGAGGCGACGATCCCGGCCCTGCTGGCCTGATCCCCGCCCGCCCGTACGCGTACGAGCCCCCGGTCCGGATTGCTCCGGCCGGGGGCTCGTCCGTTGTCCGGCGTCGCACACCAGGTCTTGTGTGGAATTACGTAATCACGTAACTTCATGGCATGGACCTGGAAGCACGCGTCGCCGAGCTCGAACGCCGGCTGGACGCGCTCGAAGCGGACCCGCCCCCGCGCCCGGAGGCCCCCGAAGGAGACTTCTGGGCCCTGGAAGGCTGGAAGGAACGGCTCGCCGCCCTCGGCGCCGAGACCGGCGGCGTCCTGTTCACCGGCGCGGTCACCCTCCCCACCGGCGAGCGCTACGCATGGCAGCAGGCCGCCCCCACCACCGACCTCCTCGACGAGGGGACCGACAGGGCCGACGGCACCCGCAGCGCCGACTCCTTCGCCGCACTCGGCCACCCCGTACGGCTGCGCCTGCTGCGCGAGATCCTGGCCGGCCGCCGCACCGCCGCCGAACTGACCGCCCTCGACGGGGTCGGCACGAGCGGCCAGGTCTACCACCACCTGCGCCAGCTGGTCGCCGCCGGCTGGCTGCACACGACCGGCCGGGGCCGCCACGAGGTTCCCGGCGCCCGGGTGGTCCCCCTCCTCGTCCTGCTGTCGGCCGCGACCCCGTGAGGTGATCCCGTCGTGCCCAGGCCGCCCGGCGCGGCCTCGGCGGACCGGCCAACGGTGACGTTTTCGATACCGACGGATCGCTCTGAGCGTCCGAACCCGTTGGTAGCTTCGATCATGTCGTCGCACGTGCACGGCAGTTGAAGACCGGGGGTGGGGGATGTTCGAACCGATGGGGCCCTCGGGCGGCGGACCGCTGCCCGACCGGGGCCGCGGGCGCAACGCGGTCAACGCACTCCTCACCCTCGCGGGCGCGGCCGGTCTGGCCTTCGGCGGCTGGGCCCTGTACGACGCCTTCGAAGCCCACCAGGACCGCGCGGCGAGCCGCGAACTGATCGCCTCCTCGTGCGGCGGACTCGTCGACGGCGACCCGGTGCTCCGGCTGCGCGGCGGCGTCGACCGGCTGCGGCTCGCCGACCAGGCCGAGAACACGATCGACTTCGTGTCGCTGCCGGACACCTGCGACTTCCAGGAGGTCGTCGACGGCAGGAAGTACGGGGACCGGCACTTCGCGCTCAAGGTCCGCGTCCTGCCCGCCGGCCCGCCGGAAAACGTCCTCGCCACCACGGGGCGCTCCCCGTTCCCCGCGCCCTCCGAGACCCCGGACGGCGACGTCACGGCGCGGACCGACGTGGCGATGCGCCTGCCCCTGCTCGACGACGCCGCCCTCGGCGACTACGGCGGACGCGACGTCACCGTCACCGCCCCCTGCGCCACCCCCCTCCCCGAGACGGGAGCGACCGCCGTCCGGGCGACGGCCTGGATCGGGGACCCCCGGGCCACGGACGCCGACCGCCGGGCCCTCGGCCGGATCGCCCGCACCGCAGCCCTGCGGCTCGCCGCGAAACTGGGCTGCGCTACGCACCTGCCGGAGCTGCCCGACACCACCCTCCGCGCGCAGGGCACGGTCCTCGGGCGGGCCGAGGACCGCCACGAGAACGACGCCTGCGGCTGGTACTCCGCCCTGCTGCGCACCACCGACCGCGGCAACCTCCCCGACCGCGCCCTCGGCACCCCCACCGGCGGCCACGGCAACCAGGAGACCTGCCTGCTGGCCGTCAGCCCCGCCGAAGCCGAGCGGATCTACGCCCGCAAGCCGAGCGGCGACTGGCGCTACGTGGAGCTCCACAACGTCCAGACCCGCGACCCGTGGTGGCTGGAGACCCGTTCCTTCTACGCGGACGACGGCGCCTCCGTCGGCATCGGCGACGGCCGGCTGCCCCAGCCGGTGGTCACCGGAAAGGCCGGCCGGACCGGAGCGCTCACGTACGCCACGGCCACCTGCCAGGGCCGCCCCGCCGTGTTCACCCTGACCGCGGACCGCACCTACGATGCGAGGGTCCTCGGCGAGCGCGGCACCGAGCTGTTCAAGGCCTACGTGGCCGACGCTACCGCCCGCCACGGCTGCACCGGAGTCACCCTCCCCCAGTAGGGTCGCCCCATGCCGCCCGCGAAGAAGAAGCCGCGCGCCTACGACCAGGCGAAGATCCGTACGGYCGTCACCGCACAGTTCGGGCACGTCGCCGAAGCCGTACGGGGTCTGACCCCCGAGCAGCTCGCGCGGCCCAGCGGGCTCGGGGAGTGGAGCGTCGCCGAGCTCGCCGCCCACATCGCCTGGATCGCGGACTCGCTGGCCGGCGGCCTCGCCCGGCCGCCCGCCGCCGTCCCCGAGCTGAGCGCCGTCGAATGGCCCTTCGCCACCGCCTCCCTCGCCGGGAAGATCAGCGAGGTCGCCCGCGAGACCCTCACCGGCGCCCCGCTGCCCGAGCTGTACGACCGGGCGGCCGCGCGGATGGCCGAGGCCCTGGAGCGCAACCCCGGCAGCCGGGTCCTCGACCTGTGGATCGGGGACATGACCCTCGCCGACTTCCTCGTCACCCGCACCGTGGAGCTGGTCGTCCACACCGACGACCTCAACCGGGCCCTGCCCGGCCTGGACGTCCCCGTCGAGCGGCAGGCCCTCGCCGCCTGCACCCGGCTGCTCGCCGACGCCCTCGCGGTGAAGGCGCCCGGCGGCTCGGTGGAGGTGCGGATCCCGCCCTTCGCGGTCGTCCAGTGCGTCGAGGGCCCCCGCCACACCCGCGGCACCCCGCCCAACGTGGTGGAGACCGACCCGCTGACCTGGGTCCGGCTCGCCGCGGGCCGGACCGCCTGGGCGGCGGAACTCGACGCCGCCAAGGTCAGCGCCAGCGGCGAGCGCGCCGACCTGGCCGGGCTGCTGCCCCTGATGGCCTGAACGGGCGAGGGCGGGGAACCGGCCGGCCCCGCGCCCCGTCCCAGGGGCATGCGTACCCTCAGGAACCTCGCCCCCGGCCTGGCCCTGCTCGCCGCGGTCGCCCTCGCCGGCTGCCAGGGCGGCACCCCCGACGCCACCCCCGACGCCACCCTCACCCCGGACGGCGCCACCGCACGGCCGCCCGCCGTGGACGCCCCGCTCACCGCGACCACCTGGACGGTCGGTGCCGTCGACGGCACCGCCGCCCCGGCCGGCCGGGCGGCACGCTTCACCCTCGCCCCCGACGGCCGGGTGAGCGGCACCCTCGGCTGCAACCGCTTCAGCGCCCCGGTCACGGTCACCGGCCCCACCCTCACCATCGGGCCGCCGACCACCACCCGGATGGCCTGCGAGGGCCCGGCGGGAGAGCAGGAACGGGCCCTGACCGCGCTGTTCGCCGCCGGCCCCCTGACCTGGAGCATCCACGGCCAAGCCCTCACCCTGACCGCCCCCGACGGCAAGAACCTCACCGCCGGGGCCGGCTCCGCAGCCGAATGACGCCCGAGGGCGTCAGACGTGGGCCGTACCCGCCTCGCCGGCTGATCGCCGCGGCGATCAGCCGTTCGGACACGGCCCACGCCCCGCGTCACGCCGGGTACGGCCCGCGCCCCGCGTCACGCCGGGTACGGCAGCAGCCCCGCGTCCGTCTTCTCCCAGGCCGCCCGCAGCTCCGCCAGCCGGGCCGGTTCCACGGCCGCCTTGTCGGCCTGCTCGCGGAGGTCCCCGGCCAGGTCGAACAGCTGGTCGCGGCCCGACTTGCCCCGGTAGTACTTCCAGTCCCCGCGGCGCAGCGCCCGCTCCCCGCGCACCCGCCAGAACAGGTTCCGCTCGGCGATCCGCTCCCCCCGCAGCAGGTATCCGGCCAGGCTCACCCCGTCCAGCGGGTACGCCCGGTGCGGCCGGGTCCCGGCCAGCTCCAGCAGCGTGGCCGTCCAGTCCGGGCTGAACACCGGCACCCGGCTGACCTGGCCCCCGTCCAGCCGGGCGGGCCAGCGCAGGATGTTCGGCACCCGGATCCCGCCCTCCTGGAGCGAGGCCTTGTTGCCCGACAGCGGCCAGTTGTACGAGAAGCGCTCGCCGCCGTTGTCGCTGGAGAACACCACGATCGTGTCCTCCTCCTGCCCCGAGCGCTGCAGAGCCTTCAGCACCTCGCCGACCGACCGGTCCAGGTCCTCGACCATCTGCTTGTACTTCTCGACCGAGCCGCCGTCCTGGTGCCACAGCGCCCGCCCGTCACCCGCCTTGATCCGGCGGACGATCTCGGCGCTCTCCGCCGTGTCCCCCTCGGCGATCCACGGCCAGTGCGGGGTGGTGAAGTTCAGGTTCAGCAGCCACGGCTTGCCGTGGTGGTCGCGGGAGACGTACTCGCTCGCCCGCTCCGTGATGATCTTCGTGTAGTAGCGCAGGTCCTTGTACTCGGCGTCCCCCTCGTAGAGGTCGTACTCGCCGCCCAGACCGAGCTTGGAGTAGTACTCCAGGGCCCCGCCGAAGTTCCCGAAGAACTCCTCCCAGCCCGACCTGGTCGGGCTGTAGTGGGGCAGGTAGCCCGCGTGCCACTTGCCGATCAGGGCGGTGGAGTACCCCGCCTCCTTCAGCAGCGAGGCCAGCGTCGGATGGGACGGCTCCAGCCCCACCGACCTGTCGGCGATCGGCTCGGCCAGCCCGCCCTCGGTACGCGCCGGATAGCGCCCGGTGTAGAGGCTGAAGCGGGTCGGCGAGCAGGTCGCGGAGCCCGAGTAGGCGTCGGTGAACCGCACCCCCTGACGGGCCAGACGGTCCAGGTTCGGGGTCTTGATGTGCGGGGAGCCGTACGAGGACAGGTCGGCCCAGCCCAGGTCGTCGCCCAGGATGAACAGGATGTTCGGGCGCCGGGAGCGCCGCTCCCGGGCCGCCCGGAACTCCCGCTCCGCGGGCCCCGCGGAGGGGCTCTCGGCAGCGGCGGCGGGGCTCGCGCCCAGCCCCGCCGCGGCGGCTGCGGCGCCCACGCCGACAGCACCGCCGAAGGCACGCCGGGACAGGTGGGATTCGTACGAAGACACAATGGCTCCAGGGCAGGGCACGTAGGCCCCTCCGAGGCGGCGCGGGACGGCGCACGGCACGACGGAGCGGCCCGACGGGCGGGGAAAAGGGAGAGCGGAGGGTCAGCGCGGAACGCCGCAACAGCGGGCGCGGCGACGGGAAACGCCGGTCATGAACGGACGGCGCGCGTCAGCGCGCGGAGGAACTACGCGCAGCGACGACAGATGGCGCTCGCGACACGGACCAGGTCCACGTGCCGGCGCTCGACGAGGGTGACGGCTCGGTCACCGAGGGGCTGCATGAGGCGGAAGCCTGTACGAACGCACAGGTCCCTGTCAACCAGGGCATTCCGGATGCCGAGACGCCTTGATCGATCACCCTCCGCACGGGTAACCGGACTGTCCGCACTGTGACTTTTCCCGGACGTCCCCAATTCGGACCAGTGGTCGATCTCGCCTACACTCGGAGCCGTGCCTCGTGGTGATGGACGACTCAACCACGACCTGCTCCCCGGCGAGAAGGGCCCCCAGGACGCTTGCGGCGTCTTCGGTGTCTGGGCCCCGGGTGAAGAGGTCGCCAAGCTCACCTACTTCGGACTGTATGCACTGCAGCACCGCGGACAAGAGTCCGCGGGCATCGCTGTGAGCAACGGTTCCCAGATCCTCGTCTTCAAGGACATGGGCCTCGTTTCCCAGGTCTTCGACGAAACCTCCCTCGGTTCGCTCCAGGGTCATATCGCGGTCGGTCACGCCCGCTATTCGACCACCGGAGCCTCCGTCTGGGAGAACGCCCAGCCGACCTTCCGCGCGACCGCCCACGGCTCCATTGCCCTGGGTCACAACGGCAACCTGGTGAACACCGCCGAGCTTGCCGAAATGGTCGCCGACCTCCCCCGTCAGGACGGCCGCGCCACCCAGGTGGCGGCCACCAACGACACCGACCTCGTCACCGCCCTCCTCGCCGGCCAGACCGACGACGACGGCAAGCCCCTGACCATCGAGGAATCGGCCGCCAAGGTCCTTCCTCAGGTCAAGGGCGCCTTCTCGCTCGTCTTCATGGACGAGGGGACCCTCTACACCGCCCGTGACCCGCAGGGCATCCGCCCGCTGGTCCTCGGCCGCCTGGAGCGCGGCTGGGTGGTCGCGAGTGAGACGGCCGCCCTCGACATCTGCGGCGCCAGCTTCGTCCGCGAGGTCGAACCGGGTGAGCTCATCGCGATCGACGAGAACGGCCTGCGCACCTCGCGCTTCGCGGAAGCGAAGCCCAAGGGCTGTGTCTTCGAGTACGTCTACCTGGCGCGCCCGGACACCGACATCGCCGGCCGCAACGTCTACCTCTCGCGCGTCGAGATGGGCCGGCGTCTCGCCAAGGAAGCCCCGGTCGACGCCGACCTGGTGATAGCGACGCCGGAATCCGGCACGCCCGCCGCCGTCGGATACGCCGAAGCCAGCGGGATCCCGTACGGATCCGGCCTGGTCAAGAACGCCTACGTCGGCCGGACCTTCATCCAGCCCTCGCAGACGATCCGCCAGCTCGGCATCCGCCTCAAGCTCAACCCCCTCAAGGAAGTCATCCGGGGCAAGCGCCTGGTGGTCGTCGACGACTCGATCGTCCGCGGCAACACCCAGCGCGCGCTCGTGAAGATGCTCCGCGAGGCCGGTGCGGCCGAGGTCCACATCCGGATCTCCTCCCCGCCGGTGAAGTGGCCGTGCTTCTTCGGCATCGACTTCGCCACCCGGGCCGAGCTGATCGCCAACGGCATGACGGTCGACGAGATCGCCACCTCGCTGGGCGCGGACTCGCTCTCGTACATCTCGCTCGACGCGATGGTCGAGGCGACCACCATCCAGAAGCCCAACCTCTGCCGTGCCTGCTTCGACGGCGAGTACCCGATGGCGCTGCCCGACCCGCAGCTCCTGGGCAAGCAGCTCCTGGAGTCCGAGCTCGCGGGCGGTACCGACGCCGCCGACGCGCTCCGCCGCCCGTAGGCCGGCACTCCGCCCGGCCGGCTCAACCTGCGCTGGGCCCTGTCTTTGAGGCTTCTCCCAGGGCCCAGCACCACCCGCAGTAACGACACGAAAGCTCTCTCCTGTCATGACAGAGAAGACCACCGGTGCCAGCTACGCAGCCGCAGGCGTGGACATCGAAGCGGGCGACCGCGCCGTCGAGCTGATGAAGGAGTGGGTGAAGAAGACGCAGCGCCCCGAGGTCCTCGGCGGCCTCGGCGGCTTCGCCGGCCTCTTCGACGCCTCCGCCCTGAAGCGGTACGAGCGCCCGCTGCTGGCCTCGGCCACCGACGGGGTGGGCACCAAGGTCGACATCGCCCGCCAGATGGGCGTGTACGACACGATCGGCCACGACCTGGTCGCGATGGTCATGGACGACATCGTCGTCTGCGGCGCCGAGCCGCTCTTCATGACGGACTACATCTGCGTCGGCAAGGTGCACCCCGAGCGTGTCGCGGCCATCGTGAAGGGCATCGCCCAGGGCTGCGTCCTCGCCGGCTGCGCCCTGGTCGGCGGCGAGACCGCCGAACACCCGGGCCTGCTCGGCCCGGACGACTTCGACGTCGCGGGCGCCGGCACCGGCGTCGTCGAGTACGACCGCCTGCTGGGCGCCGATCGCATCCGTACGGGTGACGCCGTCATCGCGATGGCTTCGTCCGGCCTTCACTCGAACGGGTACTCGCTCGTCCGCCACGTCCTCTTCGACCGGGCCGGGATGTCCCTGGACCAGCACGTCGAGGAGCTCGGCCGGACCCTCGGCGAGGAGCTGCTGGAGCCGACCAAGATCTACTCGCTGGACTGCCTGGCGCTCACCCGCACGGCCGAGGTCCACGCCTACTCGCACATCACCGGCGGCGGCCTCGCGGCGAACCTGGCCCGGGTCATCCCGGACCACCTGCACGCCACGGTCGACCGCTCCACCTGGACCCCGGGTGCGGTCTTCGACCTGGTCGGCAAGGCCGGATCGGTCGAGCGGCTGGAGCTGGAGAAGACCCTCAACATGGGCGTCGGCATGATGGCCGTGGTCCCGCAGGAGTCGGTGGACGTGGCCCTGACCACCCTCGCGGACCGGGGCGTCGACGCCTGGGTCGCCGGCGAGATCCTCGACCGGGGCGACCACGCCGAGGGCGCGACCCTCACCGGCTCGTACGCGGTCTGAGCAGCACTGAAACCCGGTCCGGGGCGCAAGCCCTGGACCGGGTTTCAGTGTTTACGAGTGTTGGAGCCGCGGGCGGAACGCCCGGTGCAGGAGTTCTGCGCGTCAAGCCCCGCGACGGTGCGCCGACGGACCGGACTCTTCGTCCTCGTCCTCGTCGTCATCGCTGTTGTACAGATCCGCGTACTTGGCGTACGGGTCGTCGTCGTCCAGATCGTCATCGACTTCGACCGGCGCGCTGATAGGCAGCGGCTCTGTCGGCGATGCGCCCAGCTCATTGGCCAGACGCGAGAGGTCAGTCCCGCCGCTGTTGTACTTCAGCTGGCGGGCGACCTTTGTCTGCTTGGCCTTGGCCCGGCCGCGCCCCATGGCTCGACCCCCTCGGTGACGGGGCTCGACGGCCCCAGAGTCTGACACGCGTTCATGGTTCGGAGCGGGCTCTCCGTGGAGAGACCGTCCGTAGGGGTTTAACGGTACCTGCTTCCGCGGCCATACGGTACGCCGCCCGCATGACACGCCTCGGCGCATGACCAGCGGGACACCCCGTACTCGCTGGTCAGCTGCGATTTTAACGCTTTCCTGGCCGACGACCCGCCGAAGTGCAGTGAGTTCCGTCTCGCCGCACCCCGGCGGGTCCCGCCGAACCTAGGCCGTGCGGGCCGCGGTGCGCGCGGCGAGCGCGTCGGCCATGCGCTGCTCGGCGATCCGGTCGGCCGCAGCGGCCGGCGGGATCCCGTCCGCCTTCGCACGTGCGAATATGGCCAGCGTGGTGTCGAAGATCTTCGCCGCCTTGGCCTTGCACCGGTCGAAGTCGAAGCCGTGCAGCTCGTCGGCGACCTGGATGACACCGCCCGCGTTGACCACGTAGTCCGGCGCGTAGAGGATCCCGCGGTCGGCGAGGTCCTTCTCGACGCCCGGGTGGGCGAGCTGGTTGTTGGCCGCACCGCAGACGACGGTCGCGGTCAGCGCCGGGACGGAGTCGTCGTTCAGCGCGCCGCCGAGCGCGCAGGGGGCGTAGATGTCCAGGCCCTCCGTGCGGATCAGCGCCTCGGTGTCGGCGACCGCCGTGACCTTGCCGCCGGGGTGCTTGTCGAGGATCTCGCGCACGGACTCCTCGCGGACGTCCGTGATCACGACCTCCGCGCCGTCCGCGAGCAGGTGCTCCACCAGGTGGCGGCCGACCTTGCCGACGCCGGCGACGCCGACCTTGCGGCCGCGCAGCGTCGGGTCGCCCCACAGGTGCTGGGCGCTTGCGCGCATGCCCTGGAAGACGCCGAAGGCGGTGAGCACCGAGGAGTCGCCGGCGCCGCCGTTCTCGGGGGAGCGGCCGGTGGCCCAGCGGGTCTCGCGGGCGACGACGTCCATGTCGGCGACGTACGTGCCGACGTCGCAGGCGGTGACGTAGCGGCCGCCGAGGGACTCCACGAACCGGCCGTAGGCCAGCAGCAGTTCCTCGCTCTTGAGCACCGACGGGTCACCGATGATCACGGCCTTGCCGCCGCCGAGGTCGAGACCCGCGAGGGCGTTCTTGTACGACATGCCGCGCGAGAGGTTGAGCGCGTCCCGGACGGCCTCCTCGTCGGAGGCGTACGCGTGGAACCGCGTGCCGCCCAGGGCGGGGCCCAGGGCGGTGGAGTGGATGGCGATGACGGCCTTGAGGCCTGAGGCTCGGTCCTGGCACAGCACGACTTGCTCGTGGCCGCCCTGTTCGCTGCGGAACAGGGTGTGCAGGACGCCGTCGGTCATTTCGGTCACGGTGGTGACTCCCATGGAAGAGATGCGGCGGAAAGGACGCCCGCCCTGCGGGTGGGGGAGGGCGCACTGGGAGCAGAGTAAGACCTGCGGCGCGCGGGGGCGGCCCCTGTCCGGGGATCGGAACACTCCCGTGTGGCCGGCCCCGGTTTCCGGCCGCCGGGAAGGGGCCGGGCCGCAGCCCGCGCCGGGCCGGCGAGGCATCGGGCGCCCCGGAGGTGAACCGAGCCCCAAATGGGGGGAGTACGAGAGCGTGAACGATTCCCCCCGCCCCGCGCCGGTCGTCCCGTACGCCTCCTACCTGCGGGTCTACGAGCCCTTGGCGGCCTTCCCGGAGCCGGAGCGGACCCACTGGGCGGACTACGCCCGGCGCGGGACGGCCCCGACGGCCCAGGACGAACTGCGACGGTCCCTCTCCGATCTGGTGCGCGTGCCCGTGGTCGGGGTCCCGGCGCACGAGAGTGCGGACGCCTTCACGACGGAGCTGGACGGGTCGCTGCTGGTCTGCCCCTGGCGGACCCGGCTGCGCGGCTGGCTGGCGCTGCGGGAGCTGGCTGATTCCTTCCCCCTGCCGGTCCTCGACGCGGCCCTTCCGGCGGAGACCCGCCGCCGGGCCGCCGAGGAGTACGAGGCGTGGCGCGAACGGAACCCGGACGCGCGCCCGTGGATCCGCACGGGGGTGTGGCAGGTGCCGCTGCGCTGGTTCGTGCTGGTGGCGGACGAGGAGCGGGAGTACCTGCCGGGCGAACGGCTGCGCTACCGGACGCCGATGGTGCAGGCCCGGCGGCGCCTGGCCAGGGGGCTGCGGACGCTGCGGCAGGCGGAGGGGTACGGGCCGCTGGCCGAGGGGCTGGTGGAGGTCGGCAGCTGGCTGGAGGAGTTCCATCCCCGGTCGATGGTCGAACTGGACTACGGCGGGCTGCTGCACGCGTTGCCCGCTGACGCGCTGGCGCAGGACCGGTCGGCCCGCGATCTGGCGGAGGGGATCGCGGCGCTGCGGGCGGGAGACCTCGACGGGGCGTCGCAGGTGTACGTCGAACTGGCACTGCGCTGGCGAAAGGTGCGGGAGAGACTGTTCGCGAACTGACGGATGAGGCATCGTGTGACGGTGGCCGCACCCCCTTTCGGACGCGGCGTGTATCGCCCGTATCGGTTGTCATCGGCCGATCGGGTACAAGTGGCTGATCAGAGGCTTGATCACCACATTAGGGTCTTAGTTCCAGGACCTACGTCCCGATACGGGCCATTGGCCCAAGCGTGACGGACCGCACTATCTACACCCTTGCGCCCTTCCCCTACCCTCGTGCCAAAATAGGACAAGGAGTCCGGGGAGGGTTCCTTCCGCCCAACTAAGGGCGGAATGCTCGGTATTGCACTCTATGGGGGGTCTGACGACTCCTGATCGCTCTGTGACTGATCGTCACAGTGGGGTGACTGTCCGTTATGGGGCGGTCCATCGGCTTCCGCCGCTGATGAACACCTCGGAGGGCAATTCCATCGGTTTGGCCCTTGGGGCTGGACGGATGGTGTAGTTGTAGTGCCGAGGACAAGCCGTTCGTCCTATAACCGACTCGGCCTGCGTATGTCCATTTCGGGCAACGCGGGCCAAGGTGCAGAATTTAGAGGAAAGAACCGAGATGGTTCGGTTCTCCCGAGGAGGCCGCTCATGACCGCTCGCACCCCTGATGCCGAGCCGCTGCTGACCCCGGCTGAGGTTGCCACGATGTTCCGCGTGGACCCGAAGACGGTCACCCGCTGGGCCAAGGCTGGCAAGCTCACGTCCATCCGCACCCTGGGTGGACACCGCCGTTACCGCGAGGCCGAGGTTCGCGCACTGCTCGCGGGAATTCCGCAGCAGCGCAGCGAGGCCTGAGGTCCCGCAGCACCACTGCTTTAAACGGGTTCGTATCGGGTCCCCCAATCCGATGAAACCCACATGGCTTCATACGGTGGAGCTTGCCCCAACAGGCCACACCGTCGATCGCGCTGGACTCCGCCGGGTCCAGCGCGATCTTTTTTATGCCCGGAGGGGGTGCCGTCCCGCGGCCGCAGGGGCGCCGGCGGGATGGGTGCCATTGCACATATTAAATCGAGCGGGCGTAGGAGTCCGATAAACGTGCGGGTCTCAAAAACTCGTGCGGTGACTCCCGTCACAGCTGATAACTCTTGTACATCCGGCAATGCACCCCGTAAGGGGATCTCCGGCGCAGAGCGACTCACGCGGACGGGGGAATCCGCCCTCCCGGGTGACAGGTGTAGCCCGAGCCACTGGAAGGCCCCTGGAGGCCCCGTGGGACCGGGAGGGGGGTGCAAGACGGCGAGGGGCTCCCGGCGACCGCTGAAGGGCCCTCAGGGCCACTCGGAGCCGCCGCGCGATCGGCTGAGTGATCATGCGGGCACGAGGGGTGCCCCGCCCCTCCCCGGGCCGGTACCCGGAAACGCGTCAAGGCCCGTATCCCTTGCGGAATACGGGCCCTGACGTTTCTGCGAACCTGACGGGACTTGAACCCGCGACCTCCACCTTGACAGGGTGGCGAGCTAACCAACTGCTCCACAGGTCCTCGTTCGCGGCCGATTGCCCGGCTGCGAATGACACTGTACAGCAGGTCAGGGGGTGCGGTCGAACCGGATCACGGGGCGAGGGCGTCGACCGCCTTCACGATGCGTTTGTCGGAGATCGGATAGGCCGTCCCGAGCGCGTGGGCGAAGTAGCTGACCCGCAGTTCCTCGATCATCCAGCGGATCTCGGTGACCGCCTCCGGCACCGGGCGGCCCTTCGGCAACTGCTCCAGCAGCCACAGGTACTCGTCCCGCATCTCGTGGACCTTCTGCATGCGCGTGGTGTCGCGCTGGGCGCCCGTCGGCATCTGCTGGAGCCGCCGGTCGGCCGCCACCAGGTACCGCATCAGGTCCGGCAGCCGGCGCAGGCCCGCGAGGGTCACGAAGCCGGGCGGCACCAGGGCCGCCAGCTGAGCCTTCACGTCCGCGACGTTCGCCATCAGGGCCAGGCTGTTGGTCGCCTTCAGCCGCCGCTCGCACGCCTGCCAGGCGGCGAGCACCTGCTGCACCTGGGCGACGGTCCGTACGGTCGTGTCCACCAGGTCGGCCCGCACCGCGTCGTAGAGCTTCCGGAAGCCCGCCTCGTCCCAGGCCGGGCCGCCGTGGTCGGCGATCAGCCTGTCGGCCGCCGCCGTGGCGCAGTCGTCGAACAGTGCCTGGATGGAGCCGTGCGGGTTGCGGGACAGGGCCAGCTTCTGCTGGTTGGTGAGCTTGTCCGAGGCGAACTTCGCCGGGTTCACCGGGATGTTGAGGAGGATCAGCCTCCGGGTGCCCAGCCACATGGCCTGCTGCTGCTCGGCCTCGGTGTCGAAGAGCCGTACGGAGACGCTCGTCCCCGCGTCCACCAGCGCCGGGTACGCCTTGACCGGCTGGCCCGCCCGACGGGTCTCGAACACCCGGGTCAGGGTGCCGATCGTCCAGTCGGTCAGCCCGGAGCGCTCCAGCGACTCCCCGCCCGCCCGCTCGGCGGTGGCCGCCGCGGCCTTGGACAGGGCCTGGCGGGCCTTGGGCTTCAGGGAGAGCCGCAGGGCCTCCAGGTCCTTGTCCTCGGCGAGCTTCTTGCGCCGCTCGTCGACGATCCGGAAGGTGATCTTCAGGTGGTCCGGGATCCGGGTCAGGTCGAAGTCGTCGGCCGAGACCGGCACCCCGACCATCCGGTGCAGCTCCCGCGCCAGCGTCACGTGCAACGGCTCCTGCAGGGGGACGGCCGTGTCCAGGAAACGGGTCGCGAAGTTCGGCGCCGGGACGTAGTGCCGGCGGATCGGCTTCGGCAGCGAACGGATCAGCTCGGTGACGACCTCCTCGCGCAGCCCCGGGATCTGCCAGTCGAAGCCCTCGTCCGTGACCTGGTTCAGCACCTGGAGCGGGATGTGGACGGTCACGCCGTCCGCGTCCGCGCCCGGCTCGAACTGGTAGGTCACCCGGAACTTCAGCCGGCCCTGCTGCCAGCTGTCCGGGTAGTCGGCCTTGGTGACCCCGGCCGCCTTCTCCGTGAGCAGCATCTCGCGCTCGAAGTCGAGGAGTTCGGGCTCCTCGCGCTTCTTGTGCTTCCACCAGGAGTCGAAGTGCGCCCCCGAGACCACGTGCTCCGGGACGCGCTGGTCGTAGAAGTCGAAGAGGGTCTCGTCGTCGACCACGATGTCCCGGCGCCGCGCCCGGTTCTCCAGCTCCTCCACCTCGGTGAGGAGCTTGCGGTTGTCGGCGTAGAACTTGTGGTGCGTGCGCCAGTCGCCCTCGACCAGCGCGTTTCGGATGAACAGCTCCCGCGAGACCTCGGGGTCGATGCGGCCGTAGTTGATCTTCCGCTGGGCGACGATCGGCACCCCGTACAGGGTCACCTTCTCGTACGCCATCACCGCCGCCTGGTCCTTCTCCCAGTGCGGCTCGCTGTACGTGCGCTTGATCAGGTGCTGCGCGAGCGGCTCCACCCACTCGGGCTCCACCTTCGCGTTCACCCGCGCCCACAGCCGCGAGGTCTCGACCAGCTCCGCCGACATCAGGAACTTCGGCTGCTTCTTGAAGAGGGAGGAGCCGGGGAAGATCGCGAACTTGGCCGAGCGGGCGCCCAGGTACTCGTTCTTGTCGGTGTCCTTCAAGCCGATGTGCGACAGCAAGCCGGCCAGCAGCGAGATGTGGATGTTCGTCTCGGAGCCGTCCGCCTCGTTGACGTGGATCCCCATCGTCTTGGCGACCGTACGCAACTGCGAGTAGATGTCCTGCCATTCGCGGATGCGCAGGAAGTTCAGGTACTCCTGCTTGCACATCCGGCGGAAGGACGACGAGCCGCGTTCCTTCTGCTGCTCGCGGACGTAGCGCCACATGTTCAGGAACGAGAGGAAGTCGCTCGTCTCGTCCTTGAAGCGGGCGTGGTTCTGGTCCGCCTGCGTCTGCTTGTCCGAGGGCCGCTCGCGCGGGTCCTGGATCGACAGCGCCGCCGCGATCACCATGACCTCGCGGACGCAGTTGTTCTTGTCCGCCTCCACCACCATGCGCGCCAGCCGCGGGTCCACGGGCAGCTGGGACAGCTGGCGGCCCATCGGGGTGAGCCGCTTGCGGTGGTCCTTCTCGGCCGGGTCCAGCGCGCCCAGCTCCTGGAGCAGCTGCACGCCGTCCCGGATGTTGCGGTGGTCCGGCGGGTCGATGAAGGGGAACTTCTCGATCTCACCCAGGCCCGCCGCGGTCATCTGGAGGATGACGGACGCCAGGTTGGTGCGCAGGATCTCGGCGTCCGTGAACTCCGGACGGGCGGTGAAGTCGGCCTCGGAGTAGAGCCGGATGCAGATGCCGTCGCTGGTACGGCCGCAGCGGCCCTTGCGCTGGTTGGCGCTGGCCTGCGAGATCCGCTCGATGGGCAGCCGCTGCACCTTGGTGCGGTGGCTGTAGCGCGAGATGCGGGCCGTGCCCGGGTCGATCACGTACTTGATGCCGGGGACCGTCAGGGACGTCTCCGCGACGTTCGTCGCCAGGACGATCCGGCGGCCCGTGTGCTGCTGGAACACCCGGTGCTGCTCGGCGTGCGAGAGACGGGCGTAGAGGGGGAGCACCTCGGTGGAGCGGAGCTTGCGCTTCTCCAGCGCGTCCGCCGTGTCCCGGATCTCGCGCTCGCCGGAGAGGAACACCAGGATGTCGCCCGGCCCCTCCCCCTGGAGTTCGTCGACGGCCTCGCAGATCGCGGTGATCTGGTCGCGGTCGGCGTCCTCGGAGTCCTCCTCCAGCAGCGGCCGGTAGCGGACCTCCACCGGGTACGTCCGCCCGCTGACCTCGACGATCGGCGCGTCCCCGAAGTGCCGGGAGAACCGCTCGGGGTCGATGGTCGCCGAGGTGATGACGACCTTCAGGTCGGGGCGCTTGGGCAGCAGCGTCGCCAGGTAACCGAGCAGGAAGTCGATGTTCAGGGACCGCTCGTGCGCCTCGTCGATGATGATCGTGTCGTAGGCGCGCAGCTCGCGGTCCGTCTGGATCTCGGCGAGCAGGATGCCGTCCGTCATCAGCTTCACGAAGGTCGCGTCCTGGTCCACCTGGTCGGTGAACCGGACCTTCCAGCCGACCGTCTGGCCGATCTCGGACCTCAGCTCCTCCGCGATCCGCTCCGCCACCGTGCGGGCGGCGATCCGGCGGGGCTGGGTGTGCCCGATCATGCCCCGGACACCGCGCCCCAGCTCCATGCAGATCTTTGGGATCTGCGTGGTCTTGCCGGAGCCGGTCTCGCCCGCGACGATCACGACCTGGTGGTCGCGTATCGCCTCGGCGATCTCGCCCTTCTTCTGGCTGACGGGCAGGTTCTCGGGATACGTGACCTCCGGCATCCGCGAGGCACGGCCGGCCAGTCGCTCGGCGGCCTTGGTGGCCTCCGCGGCGATCTCGTCGAGCACGGCCTGCTTGGCCTCGGGCTTGCGGATGCGGCGGGCGCCTTCGAGGCGGCGGCCGAGGCGGTGCGCGTCACGGAGGGAGATCTCACCGAGAAGCGTCTGCAGGGCGGCGAAGGAAGTAGACATACCTGGTCGAGGATCTCACCTGGGCCGGGCGGGTGGCGAACGCATTTGTGCCCCTCCCCGTACCATTTCGGGACGAGTCCCCCTGTTTGCGCAAGTGAGAGGCCGCCCACTGTGTCCCGCCGCCGTCGTGTGTGGTGCCTCCTGGCCGCCGTGCTCGCGATGCTGCTGGGCGCCGTGGTCCCCGCCGCGGCGGCCGCGCCGGCGCAGCCCGCCCCGGCACGTGCGGTGGCCCTGCCGGGCGCAATGCCGGGTGGGGTGGTCCCGCCGGGCGCCGAGCCGGGTGGGGTGGCGCCGCCGGATGCCGTTGCCCTGCCGGGCGGGGTGGTGCGCGCCGTGGCGGATGCCGGGGTTCCGCCGGATGCCGTGGTGCCGTGGGGCGCCGAGTCCCGCGCCGCCGTCCGGCCCTTCGCCCCCGCGGGCCCCGCCGCCCCGGCCGTGGCGGGGGGCCCGCAGGAGCAGGGGCCCCGCTGCGCGCCCGACGCCCCCGGCC
>NZ_JBFRER010000092.1:0-29405 GCF_052114405.1 Streptomyces sp. M-16
ACGCCGCCGTACCGGCCGCCCTGGTCGCCGCCGTGCTCCACGGGCTGGCGCCGGCCGCGGATGGGCCTCGCGGTCGCGGCCGGGCTCACCGTTCCCCGGGTCGGGCCGCGGGCGCGGGCGCGCTGGTACACGTACGGCTGTGGTCGCGGGGCCGGCCCCGCCGTCCGCGCCGCCGGAACGATCGGCCCGGCGCGGCGGACGGGCGCGACCATGACGTGGTGGCAGCGGGCCGGTCGGCGGCGAGCCGTCCTCCGATCCCCCTAAGTCCCCGCCCCGACCGCCGACAGCCCCTTCGCCAGATCCTCGGCGTTCATGACCGGACCGACCTCGATCTCGGYGTTGAACTGCGTGAAGAGGTCGTCGAACAGCGCCGGCAGGCGCGAGCTGTCCTGGAGGTCGAAGACCATCCAGCAGGACCGCACGCCCTCGTGCAGCCCGAAGTACGCCGCCTCCGGCTTGACCGCCTCCATCAGCTTCTTCATCGTCTGCTGGAGCGCGCCGGTCTTGATGCCCTCGCTGGTGGCGGCCGTGTCCAGATGGGCCCTGAGCATGACTCTCATGGGTGACTCCTTCCGTCACCCCCACGTTCCGGGCGGGCGGGGAGCCCGGCAACATCTGCGCCCCCGTCCGGGCGCGGCCTCCCCGTCAGGCGGGACGGGGGCGCGCCGGCTCAGGCTCCCTGGATGTGGAAGTTGAACTCCGAGTGCCCCAGGGCGCCCATCAGCCGGAGCCAGATCGGCAGGAGCATCTCGGTCCCGCGGGCGGTCTCGATGCCGCCGAGGTCGAGGATCGAACGGTCCGGCCACCCGAAGGAGGAGAGGAGGGCGTGCACGGTCTTCTTCGCGTCGGCGTCCTCGCCGGAGAGGAAGACGGTGTGGTCGCCCTTCACCCGGGCCGGGTCGACCATGACCTCGCAGTTCATGGTGTTCAGGGTCTTGACCACCCGCAGCCGCGGGAACGTCCGCTGGATCAGCTCGCCCAGGCTGTCGGTGTCGACGGGGTCCAGGCTCGGCGGGAAGCCCTTCGAGAAGTCCAGCGGGTTCGCGATGTCGATCAGGATCTTGCCGTCCAGGTGCGCGGCGTCGGCCTCCGTCAGGGCGGCGACGCTCACCTTCCCGCCGGTGGCGTTGACGAGCGTGTCGCCCTGCCGGGCGGCCTCGGGGAAGTCCGCGAGGGAGACCCTCGGATGCGCCTCCTGCCAGGCGGCGTACTCGGCGCGGGCCAGGGTGGCCCCGGGGTCGCGGGTGCCGATGACCACCTCGTGGCCCAGGGAGTCGAGCCGGGCGGCGACCGTCCGGCCGACGACGCCGGTGCCGAGGATTGCGTAACGCATGCGGTTTCCAATCAGGCGAGGGCTTCAGCACGTGGGGCGAGCGGGCGGGACCCGCCCGGGGACGCACCCGCGCACCCGGCGGCCTCAACTCGCCCGGCCCGTACGGTATTCCACCCGACCGGGGTCACCCCGCCGAAGTGGCCCCCGTCCGCCGGCAGGGCGTGCCGCATCGTCTGCCGGCCCGCCGCGAACGACCCCGCCGTCACGGCGACCAGGCCGGCAGACCGCCCTCCAGGGCGGACCGTACCGACCTGCGCCCTTCCCTCCCGCGAGCCGCGCCCCCGGGGTCGGTCAGTTGCCCCGCCGCTTGCGCCGGCCACGCCGGACGCCGGGACCGCGGCCGTCGCCCCGGGCCCGGTCGTCGAGGGCGATCCAGATCCGGACCTCGGTGCCGCCCAGTACGGAGCGCCCCAGCCGGACGTCACCGCCGGTGGACTCCGCGACCCGCCGGGCGATGTCGAGGCCGAGGCCGGTGGAGCCGTCGCGGCGGCCGTCGTTGCCGCGCCGCAGGGCGGCGTCCGGGTCGGCGATGCCGGGTCCGGCGTCGGAGACGAGGACGATGACGGCGTCACCGGCGTCGTGCACGTCCACCGCGAAGGGGGTGCCCTCGGGGGTGTGCCGGAAGACGTTGCCGAGCAGGGCGTCGAGGGCCGCGGCGAGCTCCGGGCGGGCCACGGGGATGCGTACGGTACGGTCCACGCCCGCCAGCCGGACCTCGCGGCCCTCGTCCTCGGCCAGCGCCGACCAGAAGGCCATCCGGTCGCGGATCACCTCGGAGGCGTCGCAGCCGGCGCCCGCCGAGCCGGCCGCCTGGGTGGCGGGGCGCTGTTCGCGGGCCGTACGGATGATCGTGTCGACCTCCCGCTCCAGCTGCTCCACGGCGGCCCGGGTGTGTTCGGCGGCCGGGCCGTCGCCGAGCGAGGCGGCGTTGAGCCGGAGGACCGTCAGGGGGGTGCGCAGCCGGTGCGAGAGGTCGGCGGCCAGTTCCCGCTCGTTGGCGAGGAGTTCCACGACCTGGTCGGCCATGGCGTTGAACGCGACGGCCGCCGAGCGCAGTTCCTTCGGCCCGTCCTCGGGGACCCGCGCCCCGAGCCGTCCGTCGCCCAGCTGGTGGGCGGCGTCCGCGAGCCGTTCGGCGGGCCGCACCAGGCGGGCGCCGAGCCGGTCGGCGACCGCGACGGAGCCCACGACCAGCGCGAGCCCGACCCCGGCGAGGACCAGCCAGGCGGTGGTGACGCCGTTGCTGACCTCGCTCTCCGGGACCAGGATCTCGATGACGGCGATGTCGCCGGAGCCCAGGGCGGTCGGCTGGAGCAGGGCGGAACCCCCGCCGGCCACCCGGGCGGTGGTCGCACGGCCGAGACTGCGGGTCTCGGCCACGGCGCGGGCGCCCGCCCAGCCTTCGCCGATGTCGACGGGGGCGGCGGCGCCGATGGCCGGGACGTGGACGGCCATCCGGCGGGCGGCGCCCATCTGTGTGGACTCGACGGCCTTGCGCAGCTGGACGGGGTCGGTGGTGATGGACAGGGTCGGCCCCATGGTGGCGGCCTGCCGCTCGGCGTTGGAGAAGGCCCGGTCGCTGGCCATCTCCCGCACCACCAGTCCCAGGGGTACGGCGAAGGCCAGGACCACCATGGTGGTGACCGCGAGGCACACCTTGACCAGGGCCCACCTCATCGGGACCGGCTCACTGCGGCGGCTCCAGCTTCACCCCGACCCCGCGCAGCGTGTGCAGGTAGCGGGGTCGTGCGGCGGTCTCGCCGAGTTTGCGGCGCAGCCAGGACAGGTGCACGTCGATGGTCTGGTCGTCCCCGTACGACTGCTGCCACACCTCGGCGAGCAGCTCGCGCCGGGACACGACCACCCCGGGGCGGCCCGCGAGGAAGGCCAGCAGGTCGAACTCCCGTCGGGTGAGGTCGAGTACGGAGCCGTCGAGTTCGGCCTGGCGGCGCAGCGGGTCGATGGCGAGTCCGCCGACGCGCAGGACGCGGGAGGGCGGTTCGGCGGCGGCGGCCTGGGAGCGGCGCAGGACGGCGGCCATCCGGGCGGAGAGGTGCTCGACGGAGAACGGTTTGGTCAGGTAGTCGTCGGCGCCGTCGTTGAGCAGCCGGACGATCTCGGCCTCGTCGTCGCGGGCGGTGGCGATGATGACGGGCACGTCGGTGATGCCGCGCAGCATCTTCAGCGCCTCGGAACCGTCGAGGTCGGGCAGGCCGAGGTCGAGGATGACCACGTCGAAGCGGTGGTGGGCGACTTCGCGCAGGGCCTCCAGGGCCGTGCCGACGCTCCGCACGGTGTGGGAGGCCTCGGTCAGGTGCCGGATCAGGGCGGAACGCACGAACTGGTCGTCCTCGACCACGAGCACACTTGCCATGGCGGCACCGTAGTCCATTCGGGGGCCCCGGGAGGTGCCGGGCCACCTCTGTGGCGGGTGGTGCAGTATGTGCCCTGATGCGACGAGGACTTGTACACGCACTGGCGTGGGTGCTGGCGACCGCGGCCGCCGTGACCCTGTCGTGGTGGGGCGTGCACACGGTCATGTCCGGTACGGCCTACGATCCCCCGCTCGCCGTGCCGTTGACGACGCAGCCCCTGACCGGGCCACCGCTGTCGTCCTCCACGCAGGGGCCGACGGCCTCCCCGTCCTCCTCCGTTTCCACCTCCGCGTCGGCCTCGGCCTCGGCCTCGGCGTCACCCTCGGCCGACGCCCCGTCGGCCGCGCCGTCGAAGCCGAAGCCCGCGCCGCCGGCCGGGCAACGCCCGTACCGCGAGACGGAGGAGGGGGATTCCGCTTCCGGCACGGTGAAGGGCTACTCGGTCTCCGGCGGGCGGGTGGTCTTCGACCTCGGCGCCTCCGCGGCCGGCCTGGTCTCGGCGACGCCGGAGGCGGGCTGGCGGATGCAGGTGTGGAAGCAGGACTTCTGGATCCGGGTCACCTTCACCCGCGACGGGCGCGAGGTGTCGGTGTTCTGCACCTGGCACGACCACCCGCCGACGGTGGAGATCGTCGACCCCTGAGGTCGCTGAGGCCTCTGAGGCCACCGGGGCCACTGGGGCCACCAGGGCCACCAGGGCCCCTGAAGCCACCGGGACCGTCCCCGGCCCGGCCCCGTCCTAGCGGAACACCGACGGCGGGGGCTCCGGCGAGGCCACGGCCGAGGCGTCCGCGACCGGGGCCGCCCCGCCGGTGAAGTCGGCCAGGGCCCGGCCGTGCTCGACCCGGCCGGGGTGCGGGTCGCTCGCCACCCGCCGGGTGAACTCCGCCACGGGAAGCTCCCGGTCGGCGGCGACGAGCACCGCATTGCCGAAACGTTTCCCCCGCCACACCACCGGGTCCGCCGCGAGTGCCAGCTCGCTGAACCGGGAGGCGGCGGTGGCGACCTGGCCCCGCAGGTGGGACAGCGGCGGGCCGTCCGCGAGGTTGGCCACGTACCAGCCGGTGGGCTTCAGCGCCCGTCGTACGTCGTCGAGGAACTCGGCGCTGGTCAGGTGGGCCGGGGTGCGGGCCCCGCTGAACACGTCCGCGATGACCAGGTCCGCCCAGCCGTCCGGCACCTTCGCCAGTCCCGCCCGCGCGTCCACGGCCCGTACGCGGATCCGTGCCTGCGGGTCCAGCGGCAGGTGTTCCCGTACGAAGGCCACCAGGGCCCCGTCGATCTCCACCACCTGCTGCGTGGAGCGGGGGCGGGCGGCCGCGGTGTAGCGGGCCAGGGTGAAGGCGCCGCCGCCCAGGTGCACCACGTTCAGGGGCTGGCGGGCGGGGGCGGCCAGGTCGATGAGGTGGCCGATCCGGCGCTGGTAGGAGAAGTCCAGGTGACCGGGGTCGTCGAGGTCGACGTGGGACTGCGGTGCCCCGTCGATCAGCAGGGTCCAGGCACGGGAGCGCTCCCGGTCGGGGGCCAGCTCGGCCAGCCCGCCGGCCACCTGCCCCGCCACCGGCCCGGCGATCGCCCCGCCACCGCCCCGGGAAGTACCGCCCCGGGGAGCGCCGCCGCTCCTGCCACCCTTGCTCTTGCCTGCCACCCCTCCATTATGGCTGGTCAGGGCATCCGGGGCGTCAGCGGCAGTTGTCGGCCGCCTCGATCAGCCGGGCCGCCTCGCCAAGCGCGGCGCGCAGCACCTCGGGGTCGGTGACCGGGCCCACGGCGTCGGGGGGCAGCAGCCAGCCGGTGCCGCCGGAGGTGGGCGAGACGGCGTCGCCGAAGCGCATGCCGCGCCCGTTGGTCTGCGTACAGGCGCTGCCGGGCAGGTCCCACGCGTCGGCGGTGCCGGGCGGGACGAGGAAGCCGAGGGTGTCGCCGGAGCCGTCGTGGAGCACCGGGCCGACGCCGGGGGCGCAGGGGCCCGTACCGGGGGCGGTGCGGCCGGCGCCGCGGCGGATGATGTCCACCGCTTCCAGGCCCTGCCGGGTGGGCACGGTCACCAGGTCCGGGGCCGCGGCCGGAACCGTGACCGGGAGCAGGGGAGTCGCGCCGGGCTCGTGCGCGGTGTTCGTTCCAGTGCTGTCCATGCCGGCCTCCACCAAGGGGAACCCCTCCTCGATCCGTATCCGCATGGGTTCAACGCACGGGGACGTCAACGGGTGCGGCGGCAAGACGCCGCAAAGGATGGCAGTTCATGGCGGATCGCGGGTGAGATATCCGTTTTGTAGCCAAACACCGCATGAACGGACCCTCGGCGGCGGTACGTTCATGCGCGCCGGAGCCGGGCTCCGGGGCGAGATCGACAGGGATCAACCGGGATCACCTGAGATTGTCCAGAGAGGCCACGTCCATGGCGGCGTCCCCCCACTCACCCAACTCCTCTTTCCGGCGGCTGCGCGGGCAGCACTCCCCCGCCGAGTTCGCGGCCCTGGTGCGCCGGGCCGCGCGGGAGATCGGCGAAACGGTTTCCTGCGACGCCCGTTACATCGGCCGGGTCGAATCCGGCGAGATCCGCTGCCCCAACTACGCCTACGAGCGGGTCTTCCTCCACATGTTCCCCGGCCGCACCCTGGCCGACTTCGGTTTCTCCCCGCGCGAGGCGGTGCGCGGCCGCTCCGCGCAGCGCGCCCTGCCCGCGCCTCCCGTCTTCGCCCACATCGTCCACCGTTCCAAGGAGAGCGACGTGCTGCGTCGCGCGTTCATGGCGGGCGGCTCCGCGACCGTGGCGGCCGCGACGCTCAGCCTCACCCTGCTCGGCGACACCCGCCGGATCCCCTCCCGCGCGGGCGAGGCCGAGGCCGCCGCCGTCGAGGACGCCGTACGCCAGATCCGGCTGCTGGACGACCGGCACGGGGCGGACGCCCTCTACCGGCGGGCGGCGGAGCCCCTGCGGACCGCCTACGCACTGCTGGACGCGGGGGCCACCCGCCAGTCCACCGAGGACCGGCTGCACGCCGGGGCCGGGGAGCTGGCCGTCTCGGTGGGATGGCTGGCGCACGACTCGGGCCGCTTCGAGGACGCCCGCTCGCACTACGCGGAGGCCCTGGCCACCGCCCGGGTGTCGGGGGACGCGGCCCTGGAGGCGCACGCCTTCAGCAACATGGCCTTCCTGGCCCGGGACTGCGGGCGCCCCCGCGAGTCGGTACGGGCCGCCCAGGCGGGCCGGCGCGCGGCCCGCTCGCTGGGCTCCCCCCGGCTGCTGTCGCTGCTGGCCCTGCGCGAGGCCGGCGGCTGGTCGGGGCTCGCGGACCGCAGGGCCTGCGAGGAGGCGCTGGCGCGGGCGCACACGGAGTTCGCGCGGGGCGAGTCGGGCGCCGACCCGGAGTGGATGTCCTTCTTCGGCGAGGCCGAGCTGGAATCGCTGGAGTCCCGCTGCTGGGCGGCGCTCGGGGAGCACGCCCGCGCGGCCCGGCACGCCCGGCGGGCGGCCGACCTCCAGGACCCCCACTTCGCGCGGAACGTCGCCCTCTACACGGCGGAACTGGCCGAGTACCTGGCGCGGGCGGGCGCCCCCGACGAGGCCGCCTGGGCGGGCGGGCGGGTGCTGGACCTGCTCTCCGAGGTCCAGTCGACCCGGATCCGCTCGATGCTGTCGGGTACGGCCCGCACCCTGGTCCCCCACCAGCGCTCCCCGCGCGTCGGCGCCTTCCTGACCCGTCACGCCGAGGCCTGACCGGCGGCGGGGCCCCGGGAGGACGAGGCGGAGCCGGACCCGGAGCCGGACCCGGAGCCGGACCCGGAGCCGGGACGCGGGGCCGGGGCGCGGTCAGCCGTCGAGGTGGCCCGTGTCGTTCCAGCGCTCCAACGCGGGGGCCCCGTAGGCCCAGCCCAGGACCGAGAGCGAGGTGGGGTCCAGGCGGATGCGGGCACCGAAGGAGGCCTCGAAGCCGAGCCAGCGGGCGGCGAGGGTGCGCAGGACGTGGCCGTGGGCGAAGACCAGGACGTCCCGCTCGGCCGAGCGGGCCCACTCGACGACCTCGTCCGCCCGCGCCGCGATGTCGGCGACGGACTCGCCGCCGGGGACCCCGTCGCGCCAGATCAGCCAGCCCGGCCGGACCGCCTGGATCTCGGCCGGGGTCATGCCCTCGTAGTCCCCGTAGTCCCACTCCATGAGGGTGTCCCAGGGCTCCGCCTGGAGCCCGAAGCCCGCCAGGTCACAGCTCTCGCTCGCGCGGACGAGCGGGCTGGTGCGCACCTCCAGGCCGCGCAGCGAGGCCCACGGTTCGCGGGCGAGCCGCTCGCCCAGCAGCTTCGCCCCCTGCCTGCCCTCGTCCAGCAGGGGCACGTCCGTGCGTCCCGTGTGCTTGCCGAGCCGGGACCATGCCGTCTGGCCGTGGCGGGCCAGCAGGATGCGGGGGGCCATATCTTCATTCTCCCGGTTCGTGGGCGTTCGCCCCGGATGCGGCGGTTCCGTCGTCCGTCCATCATCCACGACGTGAACACGGGGCAACTCCGCCCGCCCCACGAGCGTCATACACCTCATGACCAAACGGCCTTGGCCCACGCGCTGGTGGGCGGAACTGTTACTCCTGGGTCTCGTCTACGGCGCCTACTCGGGCGGCCGGCTCCTCGCCCGGGGCGACGTGGACCTCGCCGTCGGCCACGGGCTCGCGATCCTGCGCGCCGAGGAACTCCTGCACGTCGACTTCGAGAGACCCCTCAACCGGCTGTTCTCGCACACCGGCGCGCTCGGCATACCCGCCGACTTCGTCTACGCCTCCCTGCACTACCTGGTCACCCCCGCCGTGCTGCTCTGGCTCTACCACCGGCGGCCCGCGCACTACCGCACCGCCCGCACCTGGCTGGTGGCCTCCACCCTGCTCGGACTGATCGGCTTCACCCTGCTGCCCACCTGCCCGCCCCGGTTGCTCGACGCCTCGTACGGGTTCACGGACACCATGGCCCGGTACAGCGCCTACGGCTGGTGGGGCGGCGAGGCGAGCGCCCCGCGCGGACTCGGTTCCCTGACCAACCAGTACGCGGCCATGCCGAGCCTGCACGTCGGATGGGCCCTGTGGTGCGGGCTCCTGGTGTGGCGGTACGCGCGGCGGCCGCTGGTACGGGCGCTGGGCCTGGCCTATCCCGCGCTCACCGCGGTCGTGGTGATGGGGACGGCGAACCACTACTTCCTCGACGCCGTCGCCGGGGCCGCCGTGCTGGGCGCCGGCCTGGCGATCGCCCGCGGTCTCGCCGCCCGCCGGGCGCAGGAACCTTTCTCAGCACCGGACCGCGCGAGGGACCCGCACCGCGCGAAGGACCTGCACCGCACGAAAAACACCGCGCCCGCCCGCGCCGCGGTCGCTCCGCCGGAGGCACAACCGGCCGGTTTTCACGGTACGTCCACGCTTGTCAGTGGCGGATGGGACACTTCCGCCCGTGAGCTCCTACCCGCCCGCCGCTCCTGCGCAGACGACGACACTGCGGCAGCGCCTCGCTGACCTGCGCGGCCCCGCCGTGCCGCCCCGGCCCCTCGACGCCCGCTCCCTGGCCGCGCTCGCGGCCAACCCCGGATGCGGCAGACGCGCCCTGCTCGACGGCGCCGGGGTCGACAAGGGTGCGCTCGCGGCGGCCCTGGGCACGCCCGCCGCGTTCGGCCAGTCGCAGTTCGCCATCGTCCGCGGCAACTCCTTCGAGGCCAAGGTCAAGGCCGACGGCGGGGCCGAACTGCTGCGGCTCGCGCACACCCTCCTGGGCGGCGCCGCCGAGCCCCCCGGACCGGACGCCCGGGTGCCCGACCTGACCGCCGCCGGACCGGAGGGACGCGCCGCCCGGACGGCGCTGGCCCTGCGCGAGGCCACCGCCGCGGGGGCGTGGACGCTGCTGGACCATCCGATGCTGGCGCTGGAGGTGGCCGGCACCCCCGCCTACCTGGAGCCCGACGCGGTCGTGGTGGACCCCGGCGGCCGGTGGAGCGTGGTGGAGATCAAGTCGTTCCCGATGATCGACGGGGCCGCCGACTCCGCGAAGGTGGGCGCCGCCGCGCGGCAGGCCGCCGTCTACGTGCTCGCCCTGGAGCGGACCGCCGGGAAGGTGCCCGGCGCCGAGGTCGGCCACCGGGTGCTGCTCGTCTGCCCCAAGGACTTCTCCAACCTGCCCACCGCCGCGCCCGTCGACGTGCGCCGCGAACGGGCGGTGACCCTGCGCCAGATGGAGCGGCTGACCCGGGTCGAGGAACTGGCCGCCGACCTGCCGGCGGGCCTCAGCTTCGACCCGGCCCGGCCCGCCGGGGAACTCACCGAGGCCGTCTCCGCCGTCGCCGCGGCCTACGCCCCCGAGTGCCTGGCCGCCTGCGAGCTGGCCTTCCACTGCCGCGAGCGGTCCCGCGCCGCCGGGGACCCCGCCGCCCTGGGCCGCTCCGTACGGGGGGAGCTGGGCGGGCTCGCCACCGTCGGGGCCGCCCTCGCCGCGGCCGCCTCCCCGGCCCCCGCCGACGGAGCCGCCGAAGCCGAGGACGACCCCACCGCCGCCGCGCTGCGCCGGGCGGCCCGGCTGCGGGCGGAGGCGCTGGAGCTCGCCGCGGCCCGGCCCCCGCACCCCGCCCCGGAAGGCCCCGCATGCCCCTGCTGAACACCCTGGCCCGGCTGGAGGCCGTCCGCGAGGGCCGCGCCCGGCCGCTGGCGACCGTACGGCACCGCCACCTGAGCGAGCGGCCGCTGGTCCTCGTACCGCTGACCACCGCCGGTGAGGCGGGGGCGCCGCTCGGCGCGATGCTGGGCACCGACCGGGACGACCCGCTGGTCCTGGTGGTCCCGCAGCCGCGCGACCGCAACCTGCGCTGGACGTTCCTGGCCGGGCTGGCGGAGCGCGTGATGCCGTACGTCGACGGGTACGCGGACGTCGTGGAGCCGGCCGAGCGCACCGAGACCGACCCGGAGACCGGCCGGAAGTCCAAGGTCGAGGCCGAACTGTGCGTGGACGCCCCCCAGATCATCGTGCCCAGCCGGGCCGGCGTGGAGTACGTCCGGCTGCTGGGCCGCTCGATGCGGTTCCGTCGCACCGCCGAGGAGGACCCGGAGAACCCGTACCCGGCGCCCGCCCGCGTGCCGCTGCTGGGCCGCTGGTTCACGCACCTCGCCGAACGCTCCCGCGTCCCCGGCTCCTCGATGCTGCTCAGCGCCACCGAGCTGCTGGGACGGCACTGGGCCACCGGCCAGAGCAACCTGGAGGACCAGCACCTCGGATCGCTGCTGGGCTGGATAGCTCCGCCCGAGGGCACGTCGGGGGCCGAGTGGGCCCTGCACGTGGAGCTCGGCCGCGACGGACACGGCCGGCTGCTGTTCCCGCCGGCCGGCCCGGCCACCGACCCGGCCTTCGACAACGGGCTGCTCGCCCCGGCGATCACCCGGTTCGACGCGGCCCGGGCGGCGGCGGCCGCGGACGGGCCCGGCGCCCAGGAGCGGGTACCGGAAGCCGAGCGGGCGGTCCGGGAGCTGGTCACCTCGCAGATGGCGCACACCTGGCGGCAGACCTGGGAGGCGCTCGACCTGCTGCGCGCCCTGCCGCCGGGCGAGCGCACCACGGAGCGCTGGACCCGCGACCGGTGGTCCTTCACCGGCCACCGGGACCGCGTCCGGGCGGGCGAGCCCCCGCAGCCGCGCCGCGACGACGCGGTGACCGCGGCCCAGAAGCTGGCCACGCGCGAGACCGAGCAGGTCCGGCTCGACGCCCAGGAGGCGCTGGACGACCCGCTGGTCATGGCGGGCCGGCGGCTCGCGGGCGAGGCCTTCGCCGGTGAGGTCACCGACGTGGTGATGGAGTGGACGGAGGGCAAGCGGCCCCGCCCGCGTCCGCTGGTGACGGTGGCCACCGAGGACCGGCCCCAACTGGCCGACGAGGGCGGCGGGAAGGTGTTCCGCTCGCTCGACGGGCGCCAGCAGGCCTTCGCGTTCGTGCGCCACGAGGAGGACGGACAGCTGGTGCTGCGCGTGCTCGACAAGATGGGCACGGGCCGGGAGCCGGTGGCGGGCTCGGTGCCGGAGAAGGGCGACCGGGTGTGCTGGACGCTGTTCGAGCACGACGCGCGGGGCGGGCCCAGACTGCCCGATCCCGAGCACACCCCGTGGACGCACGGTGGGCCGCCGGCCCACCTGAGCGCCCCGACGCCGCCCGACTCCGTGACCGACGAGGACCTCCTGTGACCGGCTTCGACCCGGGCACGGCCGCCGCCGAGGCGACCGCCGCCATCCTGCGCGACACCCTGCACGGCACCGAGCGGGGCGTGGTGGTGGACTCCCCGCCCGGCGCGGGCAAGTCGACGCTCGTGGTGCGCGCCGCCCGCGAACTGGCCGCGGCCGGACGCCGCCTGATGGTGGTCGCGCAGACCAACGCGCAGGTCGACGACCTGGTGCTGCGGCTCGCCGCCAAGGACCCGGAGCTGAAGGTCGGCCGGCTGCACAGCAGCGACGGTGACGCGTACGACCCCGCCCTGCGGGAGCTGCCGTCCGTCACCCTCTCCGCCAAGCCCGGGGACCTGGCGGAGTTGCCGGTGACCATCTCGACGGCCGCGAAGTGGGCGTACGTGAAGGACGCTGAGCCCTGGGAGCACGCGATCGTCGACGAGGCCTACCAGATGCGCTCCGACGCGCTGCTGGCCGTGGCCGGGCTGTTCGACCGGGCGCTGTTCGTCGGCGACCCGGGGCAGTTGGACCCGTTCAGCGTGGTGGGCGCCGAGCAGTGGGCGGGCCTGTCCTACGACCCCTCGGCGTCGGCGGTGTCCACCCTGCTGGCGCACAACCCGCAGCTGCCGCAGCACCGGCTCCCGGTGTCGTGGCGGCTGCCGGCGACGGCCGCACCGCTGGTCTCGCGCGCCTTCTACCCGTACAGCCAGTTCCGCAGCGGTACGGGTCCGGGCGAGCGGCGGCTCTCGTACGGGGTCGCGGGCGACGGTTCGGGACCCGACCGGGTGCTGGACGAGGCCGCCGCGTCGTGCTGGGGCCTGCTGGAGCTGCCCGCACGGCACACCCCGCGCACGGATCCGGAGGCGGTGGGGGCGGTGGCGCTGGTGGTCCGGCGGGCGTTGGACCGGGGCGCGGTGACCGCCGACGAGCAGTCCCCGCGGCCGTCCCCGCTGACGGCCGACCGGATCGCCGTGGGCACCGCCCACCGCGACCAGGCCGCCGCGGTCCGCACGGCCCTGGCCTCGCTGGGCGTCACCGGGGTCACCGTGGACACCGCGAACCGGCTCCAAGGACGCGAGTACGACCTCACGGTGGTCCTGCACCCCCTGTCGGGCCGCCCCGACGCGACGGCTTTCCACCTGGAGACGGGCCGTCTGTGCGTCCTGGCCTCCCGCCACCGGCACGCCTGCGTGGTGGTGGCCCGCGCGGGCATAGCGGAACTCCTGGACGAACACCCGTCGACGGAACCGGTCCAGCTGGGCGTCACGGTGAAGTTCCCGGACGGCTGGGAGGCGAACCACTCGGTCCTGGCCCACCTCGCCGAACACCGGGTGCGGTGGCGGCCCTGAGGGGCGGCGGGTGCGGCAGGGGCCGGTCGTGACATATCGCGGGGTTCCGGCTTTCCCCCGCGGGCCCCGGCGGCGAGAATTCGGTGTGCACAGCACACCTCCACCCAACGGGAGTTCACACCATGACCCGCCTGCACGTCGTCTCCGCCGCCACCCGCCCCACCTCCAGCGGCCGCCCCCTCGCGCGCTGGATCGCCGACGAGGCCCGCGCGCACGGCGGCTTCGAGGTCACCCCGGTGGATCTGGCGGAGATCGCACTGCCCTTCCTGGACGAGCCGGAATACGCCTCGACCGGGATATACGCCCACGCGCACACCCAGGAGTGGAGCGCGCTCGTCGACTCCGCGGACGCGTTCGTGTTCGTGCTGCCGATGTACAACGGCTCCTTCACCGCCCCCTTCAAGAACGCCATCGACTTCCTCTACCGCGAGTGGCAGGGCAAGCCGGTCGGCCTGGTCAGCTACAGCGCGGGCCCCACGGGCGGCGCCCCGGCCGCCGAGATGCTGCTGCCGGTCCTGACCCGGCTCGGCATGCTGCCCGCCGAGCGCTCGGTCGCGATCGCGGGCATCAACGCGCTGCTCGGCGCCGAGGGCTTCGAGCCCACGGAGGGGCTGGCGGGCGAGCTGGCGGGCGTCTTCGAGGACATCGCGGCCCTCGCCAAGGAGCCCGCCACCGCCTGAACCGGCGGCACCCTTGCGCGACGCTGGACAATGGAGGGTGGCCCGGAGGATTTCGTACGCCCAGCAGGAGGACACGCATGTCAGAGCCCGAGCGGACCGAGCGGAGGCTGCGGCCGGCGCCGCTGCTCTTCGAGCCCTCGGAGGCCGCCACGGACCCGGAGCACTTCTTCGACCTGGAATCGATCGAGGACCCGCGTGAGCTGCTGGCCCGCGCCACCGAGCTGACCCTGGCCTTCCGGGCCGCGCAGGACAGAGCGGTGGAGTTCCAGGCCCTGGCGGCGGCCCAGCTGGCGGACCCGCGCCGCTTCGACCGGCTCTCGCCGCAGGCCATCGCCGAGGCGGCGGAGTGGACCGAGGACTACGCGCGCAAGATGATCGAGTTCGGCGAGGACCTCCAGCGCGGTGCGGGCCCCGACACCGCCTGAGCCCTCCCGGCACCACCCTGCACCGCCTTTGCACCACCCGGCACCGTGCCCGGCGCCCCGCTTCCCGGCGGGCGCCGGGCGCGCGGCGTTCCGGGCGGCTTCGCCGCGCGCCCCCTGGCATATGCGCGGCGCAACATACTCCACCCGCGCCCGCCCTGTCCCGGTTTTCGGTAACTCCGGGGAACGGGAAGACTACGCCCGGTAGACCTTGGCATATGACCACCCTGACGACGGCCGCCGGCTGCCCCGTACTCGAAGGCCTCGACGCGCAGACCGCGCCCGCCACCCAGGTCACCCCGCAGGGCGCCGCCTGGCTGGCCTCCGCCTCCGCCCACCCGGAGAACACCCTCGCCGCCTGGCAGGCCCGGCCCGCAGCGCCCGCGGTCCTGCCCTGCGGGACCGCGTTCGACGTCGTCAACGTTCCGCTCGTGGTGGGGCGCCGGATGCTCGACCTGCTCTGGGAGCGGGGACCCGGCTCCGGGCCCGCCGCCGTGCACCGCGGCCGGATGCTGCTCTTCGCCACCCCCGGGACCGCGCAGCGGCTGCCGGCCCTGCTCGCTTGGGAGGAATGGAGCCCGGCCGCGGCGGCCCCGCTCTGCCACGGCCACGGGGACGCCGTCACCGTGCCCCCGCTGTCCACCGGCCCCGGCTCCGCGTCCGGGCCGTCGCGCTGGCTGGTGGCCCCCGCCGCCCGGCGGCCCTGGCTCCCCGGGCCGGACTCCCTGCTCTGGGCGTTCCTGCACGCCGCCCGGCCCGGTATCGATTTTTCCTTCGGCCGGGCCTGATGCTAATGTCTACCTCGTCAGCAAGCGCCGCTAGCTCAGTTGGTTAGAGCAGCTGACTCTTAATCAGCGGGTCCGGGGTTCGAGTCCCTGGCGGCGCACAGACGGAGGAAGACCCCCGCTCAACAGAGCGGGGGTCTTCTTCGTCGTGTCCGCCGCCGTCAGGTCGTGATCTTCACCGTGTACGCGCCGGACTGCGTGCGGTCCGCGACCTCGATCGTGATCCGCTCGCCCGGCACCGTGAACGTCTCCCCGACCTCCAGCGGCGCGTCCGCGAGCGGCGGGTACACCGAGCGGTCCCAGCAGGCCTCCGTGCGCGGATGCCCGTCCAGCACCTCGATCGGGCCGCCGCCGGAGGCCGCCTCGTTGCGGACCCGGTAGACCAGGACGCCCTCCGTGCAGGTGTCCCTGTCGTTGCCGGAGGAGCCCCGGGCCTCGACGGCGATCGCGCTGCCCGGACCCGTACGGATCACCGCGAGCCTGGTCCCGCCCGTGCCACCGAGCGGCGGGGCCTCCGAGAGGGGCTGGAGGGTGTGCAACGAGGTGCCGGAGCGCACGCAGTCGACCTGGGAGGGGTCCAGCCAGCCCAGCTTCCACTTGTGCCAGCCGAACAGGTCCGGGGCCATGCCGAACTGGCTCCCCATGACGTCCCAGTCGCCGACGTAGGTGTCCCAGTCGCCCTTGCCGTCCGTGGGCCGGTGGTAGAGGTCGGGCAGGTCGAAGACGTGCCCGGTCTCGTGGGCCAGCACGTTGCGGTCGGGCGGGTGGTGCTCGAAGACGGTGACGATCCGCCGCAGCTCCACGCCGTCCGCGGTGATCGGGCGGTCGAAGTTCACGACCTTGGTGGCGTCGGCGTCCACGCCGGGGGCGTTCGGGTCGGCGACGAAGTACACGACGTCGTACCGGGAGAAGTCGACCTGCGGGTCGGCGGCGGCGACCGCGTCCCGCAGGTAGGCCGCCCGGTCCTCGGGGGCCCAGTCGCGCCGTATCCCGTAGGCGGCCGACGTCCGGGGCATCTGGACCCACCGCTCCTGCGGGTGCGGGACCAGGCGGAACCGGCCGTAGGAGGCCCGCTGGAAGAAGTCGTTCGTCGCCGGGAAGTAGTCGGAGGTCAGGTCCGCCGGGGAGACGGCGGGCCGGTGGTCGGGGAAGGAGAGGAAGACCAGCACCGCGTTGAGCTCGCGCTCGGGCTTGGGGTAGGCCCGGTTCCAGCTGTCCAGACCGAGGGAGTGATGCGCGGCCGTGCGCGTCAGCGCACAGGGTCCGCCGGTCCGGGAATCGGCCACCGCGGGACCCGCCACGAGCGACATCGCGGCGAGTGCCGTCAGGGAGGTGAGGGCGGCGGCCGTACTGCGCATGCGGGAGCGGTCCACTCCCCCGGGTGTCTGCTGTGGCGGCACATCGACCTCCGGTGGTGGATTCGTACCCTCTCATCCACCTTGAGGCGATTGTCTTACTAATGCCCTGTTCCGGTGCCCCACATGAGTGAGCGGTACGGCAAGTCGGTGACCCACCGGCTTGACGCACCCGCCTACGGAACGTCACGTCCGATCACGCGAGATCAATGACGGCACTCCCGCGCTCACAGGCGCGCAGAAACGATCACCCGGGTCGCCCTCGACGCTCCGTCAGCACACCGTCTGCGGGGCGTCATCATGCCGACGGGCCGCGCCCCGCACGGCGACGCCGCTGGATAGGGCCTCCCGGCAGCCTCTATGATCGGCACACTTTCCTGCACGGACACTCACGAACACTGCGGGAGCCAAGGGTGAGCGCAACCTCAGAAGGAACCGGTTCGGCGGCCGACAGCACCCGATCGGCCCTTACGGAGCGTCACCCCGCGGTGCCTGCCTCGCCGCGCGACTACCGGGCGGCCTTCGACGCGGCGCACCTCGCCATGRCCCTCGTCGGCCGCGACGGCGAGGTCATCGCCGCCAACCGCGCCCTCGCCGGGCTGCTGGGCGGCGAGCCGGACGCGCTCGCCGGGCAGCGCGCCGCCGACCTGGTGGACCTGGCGGCCGAGGCCCGGACCTGGCAGGCCTACCAGGAGGTGCTGCGCGGGCGTCAGGCCCGGCTGCGCTGCACGCGCCGCCTCAAGCACCCCGACGGGCACTCGCTGTGGACCGAGGTCACGCTGGGGCCGGTGGCCGGCACCCCGGACGTCCTGCTGTCCGTCGCCGACATCAGCGACCGGCGCGACCTCCAGGCCCGCCTGCGCCACCTCCAGATGCACGACCCGGTGACCCGGCTGCCCAACCGGGCCCTGTTCTTCGAACGGCTCTCCGCCGCCCTGGAGTCCTCCTCGTACGAGCAGGGCGGGACCGGTCGGATCGGACTGTGCTACCTCGATCTCGACGGGTTCAAGGCCGTCAACGACACCCTGGGCCACCGGGTCGGCGACCGGCTGCTGACCGCCGTCGCGGCCCGGCTGACGCAGTGCGCCGACCAGTCCGGGTACGGGCGCACGGGCGGGCACCTCGTGGCCCGGCTCGGCGGCGACGAGTTCGCGCTGCTGGTCGAGGACTCCACCGGCACCGAACAGCTCGCGGACCTGGCGCGGAGCGTACTGGCCGCCGTACAGGAGCCCTTCGACCTGGCCGGGCAGCGGTTGTCGGTGTCCGCGTCGATCGGGGTGGTCGAACGGGACACGGCCGGCACCTCGGCGACGGGGCTGATGCAGGCGGCGGACACCACCCTGTACTGGGCGAAGGCCGACGGCAAGGCCCGCTGGACCCTCTTCGACCCGGAGCGCAACGCGCACCGCATGACGCGCCAGGCGCTGTCCTCGACGCTGCGGCCGGCCGTGGAGCGGGGCGAGTTCGAGCTGGAGTACCAGCCCCTGGTGGATCTGGAGAGCGGAGCCGTGCGCGGGGTGGAGGCCCTGGTCCGCTGGAACCACCCGCAGTTCGGCACGCTCACGCCGAATCGGTTCATCGGGATCGCCGAAGAGGACGGCTCCATCGTCCAGTTGGGCCGGTGGGTGCTGGGCACGGCCTGCCGCCAGGCCCGGCGCTGGCAGATCGAACAGCCCAGCGACGCGCCGGTGTTCGTCTCGGTGAACGTGGCCGTGCGCCAGGTGTGGGACTCCGACCTGGTCGGCGACGTGGCGGAGATCCTCGCCGAGACCGGCCTGGCCCCGCAACTGCTCCAGCTGGAGCTGACCGAGTCGGCCGTGATGGGCTCCGCGGGACGGCCGCTCCAGGCCCTCCAGGCGCTGAGCGACATGGGCGTGCGGATCGCCATCGACGACTTCGGCACCGGGTACTCGAACCTGGCCTATCTGAGCCGGCTCCCGGTGTCGGTGCTGAAGCTGGACGGCTCCTTCGTACGGGGCTTCCGCTACGAGGAGGGCTCCCACCCCAACCCGGCCGACGAGACCATCGTGGAGGCCCTGGTCCAACTCGCGCACCGGCTGGGCCTGACGGTCACCGCCGAGTGCGTGGAGACCGCCGGCCAGGCCGCCCGGCTGCGCCGCGTCGGCTGCGACACGGGCCAGGGCTGGCTCTACTCCCGTGCGGTCCCGCCCGACCGTATCGCCGCGATGATCGGCGGCCGCCCCGTGGCCGACGGCTGAGCCAATGCGCCCCGGACCGGGTGGTGCCAGACTGGAGACCGGGGTACCGCGCCACTGACGGGCGGAAACGGGAGCCATCCGGGGCGATCAGTCGTGACCAGACAAGTACGGATCACTGTCGGGCATGCGGACGGCCGCGCGGACGACGAGACGGAGTCGCTGCAGCGCGAGGTGGACGTCCTGCGCGAGGACCTGCTCCTGCTGGACGTGGAGCAGGTGACGCATCCGGACGGCGGTCCGGCTCCGGCCGGTACGCGCGGCGCGGCAACGGATCTGATCAACGTCCTCTTGGTGAGCCTGCCGCCCGCGCTGCCGCTGCTGTCGAACCTCGTCGGTGTCGTCAAGGAGTGGCTCGGACGCACCGGCACCTCACGCCACGTCGTCCTGGAGATCGACGGAAACCGTCTGGAGCTGACCGGTGTCCGCAGCGAGGAGCAGCGACGCCTGACCGACCTGTGGATCGCACGCATCTCCCAGCCGGACACCGACGGGCCGGGGCAGGAGCAGGAGCAGGACTCATGACCAGGCCGGACAGGCACGCGCTGGTCGTGGTGACCAGCAGGTACGAGGACGCGGGACTGGGTGCGCTGCGGGCACCGGCGAAGGACGCGGCCGGACTCGCCGAGGTGCTCGGTGACGCCTCCGTAGGCGATTTCGACGTGGAGGTGCTGACCGACCCCACCGTTCAGCGGCTGCGCCTCGCGGTGGAGGACTTCTTCGCGGACAGGTCGACCAAGGACACCCTGCTGTTGCACTTCTCGTGCCACGGGGTGAAGAACGCCGCGGGCAAACTCTTCCTCGCCGCGTCCGACACCTACCGCGCCCGTCTGGCCGCGACCGCGGTGCCGGCCGAGTACGTGAGCAGTCTGATGCTGGAGAGCCGCGCCCAGCGTGCCGTCCTCTTCCTGGACTGCTGCTACGCCGGAGCGTTCGAGAGGGGGATGCTCACCCGGGCGGGCTCCCAGGTCCAGGTCCAGGAGAGCTTCCACGACCTGGAACGGACCGGCGGAAAGCGCGGACGCGCGGTCTTCACCGCTTCAAGCGCCCTGGAGTACGCCTTCGAGGGCGACCAACCGGTGTCCGGCGGCCGGCCGGGGGCCGGGGACGGGCCGTCACTGTTCACGGGTGCCCTGGTCAAGGGCCTGCGCACCGGTGAGGCCGACCTCGACCACGACGGAGAGGTCGGCATGTCCGAGCTGGCGGACTATGTCAACGAGCAGATCCGGGAACGGACCCCGCACCAGACCCCGCAGCTGTGGCTGTTCGGCAGCCAGGGCGACCTGCCCATCGCGCACACCGGCCGGCGGCGGGCCGTCGCCACGGACCTCCCGATCCCGCTCGCCGACGCCGTCCGCTCCGACAGCCGGGAGCGGAAACTGTGGTCGGTGGAGGACCTGGGCACGCTGTTGTGCGGCGCGGACGTGGGCGTGGCGCTCGCCGCCCACGCGGCACTGTCCGAGCTCGCCGCCGATGACAGCCGCCGGGTGGCCGAGCGTGCCGCCCGCGCCCTGGCCCTGGCCGCCCCCGGGGTCGACGTCCCGGCGGTGGAGGTGGGGCCGGCCGAGACGGCCGTCGTCAAGGTGACGGGCCCCCCGATCGTCCTCGCCACGCTGGAGGCCAGGACGGACCCGTGGCTGAAGGTCCGGTACCTCGACACCGGCATCGAGCTGGTGCCGGAACCGGAGGAACGGGGGCGGCACGAGGGGACGGTCCAGCTTCGGACCGTGACGGGCGAACTGGCGATCGCGGTGGCGACGGGAACGGAGACGGAGGCCGGGACGGAGGCCACGACGGAGGCCGGGACGGGGACCACCGCAGAGGCCGGGAGCGCCGTGCCGAAGACGCCGAGGAAGCCGGAGAAGCCACAGAAGCCGGACGAGACGTCGCCGCCGGAGACGGTGGCGACGGCGGATACGGCGGCGACGGCGGATACGGCGGCGGCGGCGACGGCGACGGCGACGGCGGAGCCGCGTACAGCCGCGGCGGCGCGGAAGACGGCCGGGACTCGAACGGCCGCGGCTGCCTCCCTCAACCCCTGGCCCTTCCCGCTCGCGGCCGTCGCGATGGTGCTGGCGCTGGCCCTGCCCTTCTACGAGAAGATCGACAAGCACGAGTTCGCCATGTGGCTCGTGTCTCCGGCGGACTGGTACTGGCCGCTGGGAGGGGTGGGCGCGATCATGCTCGTGCTGACGCTCCTGAGCGCCGTCACGTGCGCCACGGCCGGCATCCTCCTCCTGCGCCGCTCCCCTGCCCTGCGGCGGCCTGCACTGATCCGGTGGTGCCGCACGCTGGCGGCGGTGTGCGTCTTCGCGATGGTGACGCTGTGGGTCGTCGCCTCCGTCGTCCGGGCCGACTTCGACGCCGGCCTGGGCTTCCCGGCCTTCGCCGCGGGCAGCCTGCTCCAGGCGTGGGGCGCTGCGCAGCTCGGGCCGGACCGGCGCGCTGCCGCCACGGGCGGGACGGCCCACCCCGATGCCCGCTCGCTGCGGCCGTGCACGCTCGCGGCCGTCATCATGACCCTGGTACTGCCGATTCCCCTGGGCTCGGGCGGCCCGGCCTGGCAGCTCATCACACTGCTGGAATGGAGGGGCGCCCGCCAGGCGGCGAGCGCCGTCATCCTGGTGAGCGCGGTCGCCAGTGTGGCGGTCGCCGCTTACGCCTGGAGCGGCCACCCGGTCGCCCGGATGCCCGGAGTGCTCTGGAGCTACAGCGCCCTGGCCCTGCTGACCCTGGGGGCGACGATCTACTTCTGGACGGTGCTCAAGGGCGAGGCCGGCTTCGGCCAGTACCTCCTCACCCTCGGCTGCGCCGTGCAGCTCTGGGCCGCGGCCGCCCTCTGGCTCGACAGACCTTCCGCCGTCCGACGCCGTTCGCACGCGCACGGCCCCCTCGGCGCGCACTGACCGGGCCCGACCCACCACCGCCCCCCTGCCTGGTCGGGCAGGGGGGCGGGGCGTCGCTCGGCGCGGGGTGGGGGGAGATCAGCAGGCGCCGAGGTCCTTCCAGACGCCCCATTCACCCGTGGTGCCCGGCGTCTCGTTCTGCGTCCACCACTGGGCCTGCCACTTGTGCCCGTTGTACGAGACCTGGCTGCCGCCGGTGTAGACGGTGCCGGCGACGTACGCCGGGACCGAGCCGCATCCGGTGGTCGGCGGGGTCGTCGGAGGCGTCGTGGGCGGAGTGGTCGGAGGCGTGGTGGGAGGCGTCGTCGGCGGGGTGGTCGGCGGCTGCGTGGTGCCGCCGAGGGCGTCCGAGATCTGGTTGAGCAGGGTGGTCTTGTCGTCCAGGCCGAGCAGGGAGTACATCATCGCGCCGGCCAGGCCGCGCTGCTTGCCGTAGTCCACCCGGGCCTGGACGGCCTTCTGGTTCAGGCCGGTGAAGAACTCGCCGTCCTTGTAGAAGTACGCGGCCTTGGCCTGGTCGTCCCAGAACGTGGTCGCCGGGTTGTCGACGATCCCGCCGAGCTCCTTGTAGTTGGCGATGCCGGCCTGCTGGCTGGTGGGCCGGGCGCCGGAGGGACCGGTGGCGGTCTGCGCGAGGCCGTTGGCCGCCCCGGCGGGGACGCCCTTCCAGCCCCGGTAGTAGAACTCGTAGCCCAGGGTCAGCTTGTTCGCGGGGAAGCCGCCGGTGATGCCGTAGGCCGGGTTGCCGTCGATCCAGGAGTCGATGGCGTTGTCGATGCTGTACTTCTGGGTGCCCGGCGCGATCGGGTCGGTCGGGTCGCCCGCCGGGGAGTACAGCGGGGACTGGTGGTACGTCGGCCCGTCGGCGTCCCAGGCGCCGTGCATGTCGTACGTCATGATGTTCGCGTAGTCGAGGTACGCGCCGATCTTGTCCGTCTCGATGTACTTGATCTTGTCCTGGCCGGCCGGGAGCGCCGCCGTCAGCAGGTACTTCTTGCCGCCGTTGGCCTGCCCGTAGGCGTCGAGCTGGTCGCGGAACTCCTTGAGCAGCAGCGTGAAGTTCTGCTTGTCCTCGGGGGCGTAGTGGTTGCCGAGGTGGCCGCCGGAAGAGCCGGGGTACTCCCAGTCGATGTCGATGCCATCGAAGATCCCGGCCGCCGCGCCGGCGCCGCCGAAGCCGCCGTCGACCGGCAGGTTGCCCTTGATGTACTGGTCGATGCAGGAGGAGACCAGCTTCTTGCGGGAGGCGTCGGTCTTGGCCGCGTCGCTGAAGTACTTGGAGTACGTCCAGCCGCCGATCGAGATGTTGATCTTCAGGTGGGGGTACTTCGCCTTCAGCTGCTTGAACTGGTTGAAGACGCCCACGATCGGCTGGTCCCACTTGTCGGCGACGCCGCTGACGCTGTCGGCCGCGCTGAAGGACTTCTGGTAATCGGCGTACGAGTCGCCCGCGCCGTCACCGGCGTTGGGGTTGTTGTCGTCGCCCGCCGCCTTGTTCGCCTCGAAACAGGTGAGGTTGGTGGGGTGGATATTGCCGAACGAGTAGTTGATCAAGTCCAGCTTGCCCGCTATGCCCCGGGTGTCGAGGTGCTTGGGGTAGAAGGCGTTGCCGTACACGCTCCACTGGTCGTAGTAGGCGATCTTCACGCCACCGCTGCTCACGGTGGTGGAGGTGTCGGCCGCCTGGGCGGTGCCGAGTCCCGCGAAGGTGGCCAGCGCTCCGGCTGCCAGCGCGGCCGTGGCGGCGGCCGCGATGAGGGGTTTACGAATGTGCATGAACTGCCTCCGGGGGGTGGGAGGGGGGAGCATCAGCTTCAGGTGAGAGAAGTGATAGCGATCACCCCGCGCCCCAGTCAATGGTTTGGACCAAAGAAGGACTAGACCACTGCGCGGACAAATCCGCTCGTCAGAGAGGTGAGGGCACATCAAAAACCGCCCGCCACCCCGGGTGACGAGCGGTTTAAGGCTGCCTTAGGTCATGCTCCGGCAAGGTATCGGCAACAAACCAGCCAAACCCCGTTCTCCCGCGCTCAAGCCGGAGTCGACCCCTGCGTCGGCATCCCGTACGCATCTGCGACGAGCCCGTACGAGCGCAGCCGGGCGTCCCCGCCGTGGGCGTTGGCGGTCAGCATCAGCTCGTCCGCGCCCGTCCGCTCCACCAGGGCGTCGAGCCCCGAGCGGACCTCGTCGGGGGTGCCGTGCACGATGTTGGACACCCAGCCGTCCACGAACTCCCGCTCCAGGGGGGTGAAGGGGTACGCGGCCGCCTCCCGCGGCGTCGGCACGAGCCCGGGGCGGCCGCTGCGCAGCCGCAGCATCGACAGTGCGCCGGTGAGCACCTGGGCGCGGGCCTCCTGCGCGGTGTCGGCGGCGAGCGCCGAGACCCCGATGAGGGCGTACGGGGCGTCCAGCACCTCGGAGGGCCGGAAGCTCTGGCGGTAGAGGTCGAGGGCGGGCAGCGTCCCGGCGGCCGAGAAGTGGTGGGCGTACGCGAAGGGCAGGCCCAGCTCACCCGCGAGGCGGGCGCTGAAGCCGGAGGAGCCGAGCAGCCAGATCGGCGGCCGGCCGGCGGGGCCCTGCACCGGGCCGGGCACGGCGTGCACCCGGGCGTACGGGTGGCCGTCGGGGAAGTCGTCGTCGAGGAAGCGGGTCAGCTCCGCGAGCCGGCGGGGGAAGTCGTCCGCGGCCTCGTCCGGCCGTCCGGGCCCGCGCAGCGCCGCCGCCGTGCGGGGGTCGGTGCCGGGCGCCCGGCCGAGCCCGAGGTCGACCCGGCCCGGGGCGAGGGCCTCCAGGGTGCCGAACTGCTCGGCCACCGCGAGCGGGGCGTGGTTGGGCAGCATGACCCCGCCGGAGCCGAGCCGGATCCGGGAGGTGTGGGCGGCGAGGTGGGCCAGGATCACGGCCGGGGAGGAACTGGCCACCCCGGGCATGGAGTGGTGCTCGGCGACCCAGTGGCGGTGGTAGCCGCGGGATTCCGCGAGCCGGGAGATCTCCACGCTGGTGCGCAGGGACGCGGCGGCGGTGCTGCCGCTGCCGACGGTGACCAGGTCGAGTACCGACAGCGGCACCGGCGCCTCGCCGCGGACGGTCCCGCGGACCGGATCCGTGCCGCCTGCGGCCCCGCCGCCCGCCCCGCCGCCCGCCCCGCGGTCCGCATCCCCGGTGTCGCTCATCGTCGCTCCCGTCCCGTTCGATTCGTCCGTACGAAGAACTCGAACCGTCGGCGCTCCCCCGGCATTCCCCGTCGCGGTGGACCCGTGGCATGCCGCTGGCATATGCCAGAAGGGTAGGGCCAGGCAGAGGGACCCGATCGAGCCATCAATCTGCCCAACAGGCGCTCCGGAAGGGTCTCTTGGTGGCTATCGTGAAGAGGCAAGTGGTAACGACCTGGTAGGGGGAGACCGTGGCTCTGAAGCCCGAGCCGACCGCGCCGTTCCATTCGGTGCAGTACGCCCTGCGCGTGCTCGAAACGATCTCGCGGCACACCGGCGGTGTGACCGACACGCAGCTCGCGCGCGAGACCGGCCTGCCCGCGGCCCATCTCGCCCCGATGCTGCTGATGCTGCGGCGCGAGGGGTACGTCCTCCAGGTCTCCGACGGCGCCTACACCATAGGCGACTCCCTGGTGCTGCTCGGCTCCGGCGTCGACCGGCAGCGGGCGCTCCAGGAGAAGCTCCAGGACACCCTGGACCGGCTGCGCGATTCGGTCGGCGCGGCCGTCTACATCAGCCGTTACGTCGACGGGGAGGTCCGCATCACCCAGTTCGCGGACAGCCCCCGCACCCCGAAGGTGCACGAGTGGGTCGACTTCCGCTCGGCGGCGCACGCCAGCGCGGTCGGCAAGTGCCTGCTCACCCAGCTCGACCAGGACGGGCGGCGCGACCACCTCTCCCGTCACAAGATCGCCCGGCTCACCTCGAAGACGATCGTGAACGAGCGGATCCTCTTCTCCAGGCTGGACAGCCACCCGGCCACCGTGCCCGTCCTGGACCTGCAGGAGTACGCGGTGGGGACGGTCTGCGCGGCGGTTCCGATCACGGCCGGGGCCGCCGTGGGCTGCCTGGCCCTGTCGATGCCGGTCGAGCACGCCCACCGGCTGCGGGCCGCCGCCGACGCCCTGAACCGGAAGGCCGCGCCGCTGCTGCTGTCGCTCGCACTGTGAGGAATGGGCGGAGAAGCCCGGGAAAGCACTTCGGGCGGTTCCCGGTGAGACCGGAAACCGCCCGAAGTTCAGGTGCGCCGCCAGGGACTCGAACCCCGGACCCGCTGATTAAGAGTCAGCTGCTCTAACCAACTGAGCTAGCGGCGCCTGCTGACAGAGAAAATACTACCTGCTCCCGGAGGGTGCTCCAAACCATCACCCCCGGTCCAGGAGCTCCCGGCGCCCCCGGTCCTCGTACGCCGCCAGCAGCGTGGCCAGGGACTCCGCGTCGAGCGGGCGGTAGCCGGCGCCGGTGCGGTGCCAGACGGGGGCGGGACGGGAGGCGTCCACGGGCGGGGGCAGGAAGCCGGCCCGGCGCAGGGCGACCCGGTGGATCTTGTTCGTGGCGGTGACGGGCAGGGCGTCGAGGACCCGCAGGTAGCGCGGGGCCATCTTCGTGCCGAGGTCCGGCTGGGCGGCGAGGAAGGCCGCGAAGGCGTCCGGGTCGAAGGAGGTCCCCTCGCGGAGCGCCAGGGCGGCCATGACCTGGTCCCCGGCGACCTCGTCCGGGACGGCGTACACGGCGACGGCCGCCGCCGCGTCCCAGCGGGCCAGGATGTTCTCGATCACCGCGGCGGCCAGGTTCTCGCTGTCGACCCGCAGCCGGTCGTCGGTGCGGCCCGCGAAGTAGAGGAAGCCGTCGGGGTCCCGGAAGAAGAGGTCGCCGGTCCAGTACCAGCCGTCGCGGGTGCGGGCGGCCTCGGCGGCCGGATTGCGCCAGTAGCCCTCGAAGAGGCTGCGACCGCGGTTGACCAGTTCGCCGATGGCCTCGGCGCCGTTGGTCAGACGGCCGTCGGCGTCGAGGACGGCCGCGGGGCATTCGAGGCCGGTCTCCGGGTCGATCACGGCGAGGTCGTCCCCGGCGCCGGCCCGGCCGAGCGCGCCCTGCGGGGTGTCGGCGGTCCGCTGGACGGAGGCGCCACCCTCGGTGGCCCCGTAGCCCTCCACCAGGCGGATCCCGAAGCGTTCGGCGAAGCGCGCCGCGTCCACCGCTCCGGCCTCGGTGCCGAAGCCGAGGCGCAGGGGGTGCGTGCGGTCGTCGGGGCGGGGGGCGGTGGCCAGGAGGTACTGGACGGCCCGGCCGACGTAGGTGAAGTAGGTGGCCCCGTAGGCGCGGACGTCGTCCAGGAAGGCGGAGGCCGAGAAGCGGGGGCGCAGGGCGACGGCGGCCCCGCCGCAGAGGGCGGGGAGCCAGTCGGCGATGACGGCGTTGCCGTGGAAGAGCGGCATGCAGATGTAGTGGACGTCGTCCGGGCCCACCCGGAAGGAGCGGGCCAGGGAGTGGCCGGCGGCGGCGAGCCGGCCCTGGCTGCATATCGCGGCCTTGGGGGCGCCGGTGGATCCGGAGGTGAAGTAGAGGAGCAGCCGGCTGCCGGGACCGGGCGGGCGGACGGTCGCCTCGCCGGGCCTGGCGTCCGCGTACGGGGCCAGCAGGGCCGCGTAGGACTCGGTGCCGGTGACCAGGATCCGTACGCCGGGCAGGTCGAGGCCGCGCAGCAGTGGCAGGTGGGCGGGCTCGGTGACCAGGATCCGGCAGTCGGTGTGCAGGATGTCGCGGGCCAGCTCCGGGCCGCGCCGGGTGGGGTTGATCCCGGCGACGGCGGCCCCGGCGAGGGCCGCCGCACCGAGCCAGAAGGGGAACTCGGGGGTGTTGTCGAGCAGCACCCCCACGTGCGGCTCCGCCCCCGGCGGCAGCAGGTCGACGAGGAGCGCGGCGCGGGCGGCGGCCTCCCGGGCGGTCCGGTGGCGGCTGAGGACGGCGGGCCGGACGCCGCGGGCCGCGTCGGCCCCGTGCATCAGCCCGGTCCGGGGGTCGCCCCAGTGGCGCGCGATGAGCTCCGCGACGGTCTCGGGCGCCTCGGCATCGGGAGCAGTCGTCGTCCGCATGCCGCCGGAGGTTAGCTGACGTTACGTCAGAACTGAACGTCGGAGCAGGAGTAGAAGGCCATCGGGGTGTCGTTGACGGTCCAGACGGCGAGGATCATGTGCCGTCCGCTCTTGCCGGCGGGCATGGTGCCGCGGTGGATGGTCGTCATGTCCGGGCGGCCGCCGTTGTAGGGCACGACGAGGAAGGGCTGGGGGTCGAGCGAGGCCCGGGTCAGCGGCTTGGTGGGGTCCCAGCCGTTCTTGGTGACGTAGTACTTGAAGTCGGTCGTGGAGTGGTTCGCGGTGAACTGCCAGCGGAAGTCGAAGCTCTGGCCAGAGGTGACACCGGTGGCGGGCCACTTGCCCCCGCGCGGGTCGTCGAGCTGCGCGAACTCGCTGTGGCCGCCGGAACATATCTGGCCGTCGGCCGGACCGGCCGCCGGGAAGCCCTTGTAGCCCTCGACGCTCTGGGGCTCCCACTGGATGGGGCCGCAGTCCGCGACGGTCTTGTTGGCACAGAGCTTCTGGCGGCTGATGGGGGTGTCGGTGTAGCCGTGGCCGCTCGCCGAGGGGGCGCTCAGCAGGGCGACGGCGGCGAGCAGGCCGACGCCGAGGGCGGCGGCGCCCGCCCGGCCGGGCCGGGCGGGCATGCGGAAGGAACGCATGGTGCTCCTTGGACGTGGGGGGACGGGAAGGGGAGCCGTGCGCGCGTGGGGATGGCTCCAGGTCTAGACCAAGTCCCACAGTATGGAGGGGAGTTGGCCATGTCTATACCAATGAGAAAACGGGTGGTCCGGTCACAACCGGCCACCCGTTTCCCCGTCACGCGTGTTACTGGTCACCACGCCCGGTGTAGAAGGCGACGGTGAGGTCCTTCACCAGAGCCTTGCGCTCGTAGTCGTCGAGCTCGACGATCCCGCGCGAGGTGAGGCGGTGGACGGTGTCGTCCACGGCGTCGACGACCGCGGTCAGGACGGTGTCCCGGTGCTTGGCGTCGATCGCGGCGACCCGGCGCCGCCGCATCGCCTCCGCGACCTCCGGGGCGTACTCGATCCGGGTGGGCTGTGCCGAGAACACCTCGATCCCGACGGCCTCGGTCTCGGCCGCCAGCATCCGGGTCAGCGCGTCGCCGACGGCCTCGGCGTCGCGCAGGGTCGGGGCGTCCTCGTGGAAGGCGTCGGCGGGCAGCTGGGACAGCACCCGGGCCATGGCCGACTCGACCTGCTCGGCGAGGTAGTCGGTGTGGTCCTCGACGGCGAGGGTCGCCCGGGCGGTGTCCTTGACCTGCCAGACGACCTGGACGACGACCTGGAGGGCGAGGCCGCCGGAGTCGACGGCCGGCATGGGCTCGCTGCGCCAGTGCCGCAGGCGCACGTCGACCCGCTGGCGCAGCAGGAGCGGACTGATCCAGGTCAGGCCGGTACGGCGGACCGTGCCGCGGTAGCGCCCGAAGAGGGTGAGCACCCAGGCGTGGCCGGCCCGGGCGCGGCCGAGGCCGCCGAGTGCGAGGAGGGCGACGATCCCGAGGAGGGCGAGCGGGGGCCAGTGCGCGGCGTGGAGTCCGCGGTAGGCGCGGGGGGCCGCGCCGAACGCGGCCACCAGGGGGGCGGGGACGGCCCCGGCCCGCCAGAGCACGGCCGCGCAGCCCAAGAGGGCGAGCCCGCCGACGATCACGGCGATCCAGCCGGGCAGCACGGGGCCGCGGTGCTCGCGGAGCCGGTCGTCGCCACGGGGGACGCGGCGCCCGGCGGG